>NZ_RCOC01000093.1:0-9494 GCF_004307515.1 Pseudomonas sp. Sample_14
GTGGATCACCCGACAGCGCCGCCCAACGGAACGGGCCGATGCCACGGCAGAACAGCGGACGGATGTAGGCCGGCACGAAGCCCGGGAAATCGAAAGCGTTTTCGACGCCTTCTTCCTGAGCCATCTGACGGATGTTGTTGCCGTAGTCGAAGGTCGGAATGCCTTGCTTCTGGAACTCCAGCATGGCTTTGACGTGCACCGCCATCGACTGCTTGGCGGCTTTGATCACAGCGGCTGGTTCGGTCTTGGCGCGGGCGCGGTATTCGTCCCAGCTCCAGCCAGCCGGCAGGTAGCCGTTGAGCGGATCGTGGGCGCTGGTCTGGTCGGTGACCATGTCCGGGCGCACGCCGCGCTTGACCAGTTCCGGCAGGATTTCCGCCGCGTTGCCGAGCAGGGCGATGGAAATCGCTTTGCCTTCTTTGGTGTATTTGTCGATGCGCGCCAGAGCGTCGTCGAGGTCTTTGGCTTGCTCATCGACGTAACGGCTTTTCAGGCGGAAATCGATGCTGACCTGCTGGCATTCGATGTTCAGCGAGCAGGCGCCGGCCAGGGTGGCGGCCAGCGGTTGCGCGCCGCCCATGCCACCGAGGCCTGCGGTCAACACCCAGCGACCCTTCAGGTCAGCGTTGTAATGCTGGCGCCCGGCTTCAACGAAGGTTTCGTAGGTGCCCTGAACGATGCCCTGGCTGCCGATGTAGATCCAGCTGCCGGCGGTCATCTGGCCGTACATGGCCAGGCCTTTGGCGTCGAGTTCGTTGAAGTGTTCCCAGCTCGCCCAGTGCGGCACCAGGTTGGAGTTGGCGATCAGCACGCGCGGCGCGTTGCTATGAGTCTTGAATACGCCGACCGGCTTGCCCGATTGCACCAGCAGGGTTTCGTCGTCGTTCAGGTTGGTCAGGCTTTCGACGATCTTGTCGTAGCACTCCCAGTTGCGCGCGGCGCGACCAATGCCACCGTAGACCACCAATTCTTTCGGGTTCTCGGCGACTTCCGGGTCGAGGTTGTTCATCAGCATGCGCAGCGGCGCTTCGGTCAGCCAGCTCTTGGCGGTCAGCGTGTTACCGCGGGCGGCGCGGATCTGCACGTCACGAAACTTGTTGCTGTTCTGGGTATTGTCAGTCACGAAAAAGACTCCTCAGCGATCAATTCAAACCCACCCTGGCAGTGGGCAGCAGCCTGCGCGCTGTGCTGCGCGACAAGCGAATCAGTGGACGCTGCGGAGAGTCTCGACCGACTCATACGCATACGTCTTTACTTGTACATACAAGCATATGCAATCAAGCGGCCAACTTGTTGGAGGAGTGTTCTGGAAAAATCACGGGCATGGCTGGAGAGCGCCTGAATCGAGGGTTCTGGCGTGGATGAAATTTTCCGGGAGGAGATTCTGAGGAGATGCGGCTAGGCCAAGTGAGCGTGGTTTTGCGCCACGCTGGGGCGTTCGGTAACAAGTTGGTGCGTGGAGGGAAACAAGAGTGGGGTTGGCTTTTGTGGCGAGGGGATTTATCCCCGCTGGGCTGCGCAGCAGACCGCTTTTTTAAATCAGGAATGGGGCCGCTTCGCGACCCAGCGGGGATAAATCCCCTCGCCACAGGGTGTGTTCAGTTCTGGGGGAGTTCGATCACGCAGCATGCCGCGTTGGTGGAGACTTCGACCAGCCCACTGTTGCCGTCCAGTTGCAGGCAATCATGCCGACCGAGCTGCGAAACGCCGTCGCCAACACGCACGTCCATCAGCTCACTGACACTGAACACCAGCAGCGTCGATGCCGAGCTGAAAAACCGCTGCTCACCGTCCAGCCACTGCAATCGCGCGCTGTAACGTTGCGGCGCGTAGATCAGATTGAAGTCGCGAATCGCACCGCCGAGCAAGGTGCAGGACACTTGGCTTTCGCCGCTGAAAGCAAACGGGTCCAAGGGTAACAGTGGACGGGTATCGTCACCGTCGACGCACAAGGTCATGCCGTCGCCCTGCAACACGGTGATGACTCGCTGGTAACCGGCGAATGTCGAGAAACCGCCCGATTCGGTGATGTCGGCAATCGACAGGCGCCAGCCGAAACCGTCCAGGCCAGCGCCAGCATCGCGGGCGATTTCCTCGGTGCTGCCGCCGCCGTTTTTCCACGGCATGCGCGGGTAGCCTTCGGCGCGTAGAACCTTCACTTGATAATTCATTTATGAAAGCGCCCTTCCAGACGATGGCGGGAACCGGGGTGGATCAAACGCGCCGCCGTCACCGGTTGACGCCCCGACCACGTACGTCGACGAATCAGCAGGCACGGCTCGCCCTTTTCGATCTGCAGCAGCTTGCACTCCGACGGCTCGGCAAGAATCGCTTCAACGACGTGCTCGCCCTCGGTCAGCGGCGCGACCTGATTGAGATAGGCATAGGGCGTTTGCAGGGTGAAATCCTGCTTGAGGTATTCCGGCGCGACCAGGGCGTTGACGAAACGGTCTTCGATCTGCACCGGAATGCCGTTTTCGTAATGCACGATCAGCGAGTGGAAGACTTTCTGGCCTTCGCGCATGTCCAGTGCCAGCGCGCGCTCGGAGCCGGCGGCCTCTTCTTCGAGGGTGATGACCTGGCAGGTGTGGCGATGGCCGCGCGAGGCGATTTCATCGGCGATGTTGTGCACCTCGAACAGCGCAGACTGGCTCTTCGGTTCGGCGACAAACGTACCCACGCCTTGCATGCGCACCAGCAGGCCGTCGGCGGTCATCTCGCGCAGGGCGCGGTTGATGGTCATGCGGCTGAAGCCGAGCTGGCTGACCAGTTCGCTTTCCGACGGCACGCGGTAGTGCGGCGGCCAGTTACCGCTGTCGATCTGCTGGGTGATCATCTGTTTGACGCGGGCGTACAAAGGCGCCGGACTGTCGCCCATGTTCGCGGCCAACGGAGAAACTGGAGGCGGAGTCGGCACGGTTGATCCCTGTTCATTGGATGAAAGTGACTAGCTTGCCGGAGTTTACCGGGCAGGCAAACGTCTGTATATGTATATACAAATAACACACGATGGGGTGCCGAACGATGTCCGCCTTCTTTGCCGAACGCGCACTGCTGCCTGAGGGATGGGCCAACAATGTACGTCTCGAGGTCAGCGCCGATGGCTTGTTGACCCGAATCCAGGCCGATTCCAGCGCAGACGGCGCCGAACGCCTGCGCGGGCCGTTGCTGCCGGGAATGCCCAACCTGCACTCTCACGCCTTCCAGCGCGCCATGGCTGGATTGGCCGAAGTGGCCGGCAACCCCAACGACAGTTTCTGGACCTGGCGCGATCTGATGTACCGCCTCGTCGGAAAAATCAGCCCCGATCAGCTCGGCATCATCGCCCGTCAGCTGTACATCGAAATGCTCAAGGCCGGTTACACCTCGGTTGCCGAATTTCACTACGTGCACCACGACAGCAACGGCCAGCCGTACGCCGATCCGGCGGAACTGGCGTTGCGCATCAGCCAGGCCGCCAGCGAAAGCGGCATCGGTCTGACCCTGCTACCGGTCCTCTACAGTCATTCCGGTTTCGGCGGCCAGACGCCCAACGATGGTCAGCGTCGCTTTATCAACAGCACTGAAAACTATCTGAATCTGCAAGCGCGGTTGCAGCCGTTACTGGCGCAGCAAAAGGCGCAATCGCTGGGCCTGTGTTTCCACTCGTTGCGTGCGGTGACGCCGCAGCAGATCAGCGAAGTGTTGGCGGCCAGCGACAAACAATGCCCGGTGCACATCCACATCGCCGAGCAGCAGAAAGAAGTCGACGATTGCCTGAGCTGGAGCGGTCGCCGTCCGTTGCAATGGCTCTACGAGAACGCTGAAGTCGATCAGCGCTGGTGTCTGGTCCACGCCACCCACGCCAACCCGCAAGAAGTCACGCTGATGGCCAACAGTCGCGCAATCGCCGGGCTGTGCCTGACCACTGAAGCGAATCTGGGCGACGGGATTTTCCCGGCGGTGGACTTTCTTGCCCAGGGCGGGCGCATGGGCATTGGCTCCGACAGCCATGTGTCGCTGAGCGTGGTGGAAGAGTTGCGCTGGCTTGAATATGGCCAGCGCCTGCGCGATCAGCGGCGCAATCGCTTGTATGGCGCGCAGCAGCCGATGGTCGGTCGCACCCTGTATGACGCGGCGCTGGACGGCGGTGCACAGGCACTGGGGCAGCCGATTGGCGCGTTGGAAGTGGGCAAGCGCGCGGACTGGATTGTCCTGGATGGCAACGATCCGTATCTGGCGACGGCTTCGGGGGACGGGATTCTCAATCGCTGGCTGTTCGCCGGCGGCGATCGCCAGGTGCGCGATGTGCTGGTCAATGGTCAGTGGGTGGTGCGCGATGGCCGGCATGCCGACGAAGAGCAAAGCGCCCGAGCCTTCACCCAGGTCCTGCGCGATCTCTTGGGCTGACCCAAAACCAAACTGTGGGAGCGAGCCTGCTCGCGAAAGCGGTGTATCAGTCCATATTCATGTCGACTGATACACCCTCTTCGCGAGCAGGCTCGCTCCCACAGTTGATTTGTATCGAGGCTTAATTGGATGTCTTGGCCATCTGCCGATCCGACGCGCGCCAGATCAGGCGTGTGGTGTCGTAACCCTGCTGACGCGCCTTGCTCAGCAATTCTTCGCGCACTACACCGTTGACGGTCGGTGTGCGTGACAGCAGCCACAGGTACTTGCGACTCGGATCGCCGACGATGGCGGTCTTGTAATCGTCGCTGACGTACAACACCCAGTACTCGCCCTTTGCCACACCCGGCACCAGGCGCGAGAACCAGTTATCGAATTCGACCCAGAGCTTGTCGGTCTTGCCCGGCACTTGTGGATAAGCCGTGCCCTTGGCTTCTTCCCACTGCCACTCCGGGGTCAGGCAACGATTGAGCACGCCGACATTACCGTCAGGCTTGAGGGTGTAATGGGCTTCGGATTGCGCGCAGTGGCGCTGAAAGTACATCGGCAAGCGTGCCAGTTCATACCAGGTGCCCTGATAACGCTTGAGATTGACGCTGTTGACGGTCTTGGGCGCCAACGGGTCGACGCCGGAAGTGGCGCAGCCAGCCAGTACCAGGCCAGCAAAAAGGATCAGCAATAACCGCTTCATTTTTTTCTCCGTGGGCGCGAAGCCCCGGTTTACTTCAGGCCTTGGCCGGAAAACATCAGCACTTTGTCACCGGCGTATTGCACGCTGATAAAGCTGTTCTTGTCGCCCCAGGTACAGCTGGACATACCGAGCGCGCCCGAGCAATCAGTGGGCTTGCCGAGAAGGGTTTCCACTTCGGACTTGGCCATGCCGGCCGAGAGCTTGGAGTAGTTTTCCTGATTGACCTTGCTGCATGCGGCCAACAGCACGCAAAACGACAGCAGGGCGATAGATCGCAGCGACATGGTGAAACTCCTGGAACGAGGGGGGATGGCATGGTGCCAACCAGAAGCTTAGAAGAGAAAAGTGTCATCTGGTTCCGTGACCGAACGCCTATTTATCAGGCCGCCCGTCCGGCTTTTGTCGGTAAATCAAAAACTTTGTGAAGCCGTCGAGCATTTCGTCGACTTTCCCTGCAAACGCCTAATCTTTGGCGCGGCGCGGTCGAAAATAAGAGCAGCGCAACGCTGCCGAATATGGCAAATTGCCGCCCTTTCCTGACCAGCCCCTTCGCGGTAGTTCATTCGATGACCAGAAACATGAAATTCAGCCACAAGATTCTGCTGGCTGCTGCCCTTGTGGTGGCCGTTGCGTTCGCCTGTTTCATCTTCTTCAACGACTATCGCCAGCGTCAGGCCTTGAGCAGCAGCACCGAAGCGACCATGCAGGAACTGGGCAGCCTGACCACCAGCAACATCCAGACGTGGCTGGAAAGCCGCATTCAATTGCTGCAATCGCTGTCGCAGCAAGTCGCCGTCGATGGCAATGCGCCCGCCAGCCTCAAGCGCATCATTGACCTGCCCGCCTACACCGGCAATTTCCAGCTCAGCTATTTCGGTGGCGCTGACGGTGTGATGTTCTCGGTGCCGGCCGGCAACCGTGCGCCGGACTACGATCCACGGGCGCGCGGCTGGTACAAAGCGGCCAACAGCGCGCAGCAGACCATCGTCACCGAACCGTACATTGCCGCTTCGTCGGGCAAGCTGGTGATCACCGTCGCCACGCCGGTGCAGCGTCAGGGCCAGATGCTCGGCGTGGCCGGGGCCGACATTGACCTGACCAGCGTCAGCGCGATCATCAACTCGCTGAACTTCGGCGGCCACGGTCATGCATTCATCGTCAGCGCCGAAGGCAAGATCCTGATTCACCCGGACAGCAAGCTGGTGCTCAAGACCCTCGCCGAGGCCTATCCGAACGGCGCGCCTCAAGTCAGTCCGGGCTTGAAAGAAGTCGAGTTCGACGGCAAGACCCAGTTGATTTCCTTCACTCGCGTCAACGGCGTGCCATCGGCTGACTGGTACGTGGCACTGGTGCTCGACAAAGACACCGCGTTCTCGATGCTCAGCGAATTCCGCACCTCGGCGCTGATCGCCATGGTCATCGCCGTGCTGATCATCATCGGCCTGCTTGGCATGCTGATTCGCGTGCTGATGCAGCCACTGCTGACCATGGGCCGCGCGATGCATGACATCGCTGAAGGCGAAGGCGATCTGACCAAGCGTCTGGTGATTCACGGCAACGATGAATTCGGCGCGCTGGGCACTTCGTTCAACCGCTTCGTCGAACGCATTCATACGTCGATCCGCGAAGTGTCCTCGGCCACCGGCCAGGTCAACGAAGTCGCCCTGCGTGTGGTCGCTGCCTCGAACTCGTCGATGTACAACTCAGACCAGCAGGCCAGCCGCACCAACAGCGTCGCCGCCGCGATCAATCAGCTAGGCGCCGCCGCTCAGGAAATCGCCCAGAACGCCGCCCTCGCCTCGCAGCATTCCAGCGATGCGCGCAGCCTCGCGGTCGACGGCCAGCAGGTGGTGAATAAAACCATTCAGGCCATGCAGCAATTGTCGGCAAAGATCAGCGACTCCTGCGGCAACATCGAAACCCTGAACAGCAACACGGTGAACATCGGCCAGATTCTCGAAGTGATCACCAGCATCTCGCAGCAGACCAACCTGCTGGCACTCAACGCGGCTATCGAAGCTGCGCGCGCCGGTGAGGCCGGTCGTGGCTTCGCCGTGGTCGCCGACGAGGTGCGCAACCTCGCGCACCGCACCCAGGATTCGGCGCAGCAAGTGCAGAAGATGATCGAAGAGCTGCAGGTCGGCGCACGTCAGGCAGTAACCATCATGACCGAGAGCCAGCGCGAGAGCGAAAGCAGCGTCGGCATCGCCAACCAGGCCGGCGAGCGCCTGGGCAGCGTGACCCAGCGCATCGGCGAGATCGATGGGATGAACCAGTCGGTGGCCACTGCGACCGAGGAACAAACGGCCGTGGTCGAGTCGATCAACGTTGATATCAACGAGATCAACACGCTGAATCAGGAAGGGGTAGAGAACTTGCAGGCGACGTTGCGCGCCTGTTCGGATCTTGAGCAGCAAGCCGCGCGGTTGAAGCATCTGGTCGGCAGCTTCAGGATTTAAGCTGCGGCCTCAGGCCTCTTCGCGAGCAGGCTCGCTCCCACAGTGGAATGCATTTCAATTGTGGGAGCGAGCCTGCTCGCGAAAGCGGCATAAGCCGCACTGAAGATTCAGAATCTTGAACCGGGCCTGGACAGAAACTCCAATTCCTCAGCCGTAGACTCCCGCCCCAACACCGCATTGCGGTGCGGAAATCTTCCAAAACGGGCAATCACCTTCCGATGCCGCTCGGCATAGTCCAAGTTATCGGCAAACACCGCCCGCTCCGATTCCGGCTGTTCAGACACCAATTCGATAAATCTGGAAACCGCCTCGTTCTGCACCGCGAGGTTCTCGCAGTGTTCGAACACCAGGTAAATGAATACGCGCTGAATCGGCTTCAACTGCCGATCAAAATCCGCCGCAACGCCTTGCGCGACGAGTTTCTGCGCGCGCAGATCACCGGAAAACGCTTTGGGGGTGTCGCGATAGATCATGCGTGGCAGTTGATCGAGCAACAGCACCACCGCCAGCCAGCCTTCGGGACATTGCGTCCACTCGGTCAATTCGCCGGCCAGGGCCTGATCGACAAAGACCCCGAAACGCGTCTGCGCTTCGAGGTCTTGGCTGTTTCGCTTGCCGAACCACAACTTGCCCTTTTCGGCCGCCACTTCGCTGGCTGATTCGGCGTGTCCGAACCACCAGTCGAGCAACGGCTGCCAGGGCGCGTGCATGGTTTATTCCTTGTGGTAAGCCGTGGCGCGGGCGACTTCTTCTTTCGAACCGAGGAACACTGCAACGCGCTGGTGCAGGCCTTCCGGCTGGATGTCGAGAATACGCTGGTGACCGTCAGTGGACGCGCCGCCGGCTTGTTCGACGAGGAACGACATCGGGTTGGCTTCGTACATCAGGCGCAGCTTGCCCGGTTTCGACGGCTCGCGGCTGTCGCGCGGGTACATGAACAGACCGCCACGGGTCAGGATGCGGTGGACGTCGGCAACCATCGCCGCGACCCAACGCATGTTGTAGTTCTTCTTCAACGGGCCTTCTTCACCAGCCAGCAGCTCGCCGACATAGCGCTGCACCGGGGCTTCCCAGTGACGCTGGTTGGACATGTTGATGGCGAATTCCTGGGTGGTTTCCGGGATGGTGATGTCTTCGTGAGTCAGGACGAAGCTGCCCATTTCGCGATCGAGGGTGAAGCCTTTGACGCCGTCGCCCAGGGTCAGCACCAGCATGGTCTGCGGGCCGTAGATGGCGTAACCGGCGGCCACTTGCTGAGTGCCTGGCTGCAGGAAGGCTTTTTCGTTCAGCGGCTCGTTCTGGCTCAGGTACTCGTTCGGGCAACGCAGTACCGAGAAGATCGTGCCGACCGGGGCATTGATGTCGATGTTCGACGAGCCGTCCAGTGGGTCGAAGACCAGCAGGTATGCGCCTTTCGGGTATTTGCCCGGGATCTGGTAGGCGTTGTCCATTTCTTCGGACGCCATGCCGGCCAGGTGACCGCCCCATTCGTTGGCTTCGAGGAGGATCTCGTTAGAGATCACGTCGAGCTTCTTCTGCACTTCGCCTTGCACGTTCTCGGTGCCCATGCTGCCCAGAACACCACCCAGGGCGCCTTTGGACACGGCGTGGCTGATCTCCTTGCAGGCACGCGCTACCACTTCGATCAAAAAGCGCAGATCGGCAGGAGTGTTGTTGCTGCGGGTCTGCTCAATCAAATAGCGACTCAAGGTAACGCGGGACATGGACGGCTCCGGTGGAATGGGGGGCGGAAAACCCGCGCAGTTTACAGGGAGTCTGAAAACCTAGCGAGCGAAGACGCCGGCTAACGTGCGCCTGGGTGTATTTGCCTGTATGAGACGTGATTGTTGGTGGAGAGTTCAGGTGTCGGATTGAGCGTAGTTGGAAATGGGGCGGGTGGTGATTGAGTGATAGCGGCAGTTTGATGATTTTGTTGTTTGACCGGCCGCCATCGC
>NZ_RCOC01000093.1:9594-229148 GCF_004307515.1 Pseudomonas sp. Sample_14
TGATTGAGTGATAGCGGCAGTTTGATGATTTTGTTGTTTGACCGGCCGCCATCGCTGGCAAGCCAGCTCCCACAGGATGTGTGGTGTACACAAAATATGTGAACGACCGAGTCACTGTGGGAGCTGGCTTGCCAGCGATTGGCGCGCAGCGCCGGCCATGCTCAGGTATTGGCTGGCGGCTTGCGCAACAGGCTGAACGCCATCGCCCCGAGAAACACCACACTGAGCAGCAACACCGCCCACAGCCCGAACTTCTTCCAATTGGTCCCGGCCACCGCAGCCGTCGTCGCCGTTGAGGTTTGCGTGGCCACTGCTTCGTCCTGCACCGTCGCCTTGCCCAGGCTCGCCAGCTTTTCTGGCTTGAAGTCCGGAATCAACGTTGCCAGTGGCAGGTTCGCCGTTTTCACCGTGGCATTGCCCAAGGCCAGGCTGTACGGCCCTTCGCCCCGGGCGAGGAAGATCACTTGCGTGGCGCGCACCGCATATTTCAGGTCCGGCGCCTGCTCCCCCAGGCCGCCGCCGCGCTCATCCACGGTCAGCTTGAGTTGCTGCACGGTCTGCCCGGACAGCGGGATTTCGTTCTGCACCACGTCCTGATTGCTCTGGCTCAGGCGATAGAGCAAACCGCTGCTCAGTGTCTGCCACGGCAAGTTGCTCTCACGCCGACCGGCCAACGTCACCGGCGCCAGACTGTTCGGCTGTTTCAGCTCAACCTGCACCCGCTCGACATTCAGCCCCATCGGCAATTGCCAGGTGTACTCCCCGGACTTGGTGCTGCTGCCGGCCACGCTGGGCGACCACACCAAAGGCAGCGGCAGGTTGCGCGGGTCGCTGCTTTTCAGTTGCGCCGAGGTCAGGATCGGCGCCGAACCCGGCGACTCCCACAGCAGGCGCACGTAACGCGCGGTCTGCCCCGGCAGGCTCACTTGGTGCTGTTCGATGCGCTCATCGGAAAAGGTCAGCCGTGCCACTTGGCCCTCGCCCCATGACTGCCAGTGCTGCAGATCGTCGCTGGCCTCGATGCTGAAACGCTGGAAACCGTCGCGCTCGCTGGTCCAGTCGAGGATCAACTGCTGCAACGGTGCCTTGATTGCACTGGCATCGAGCAGCCAGCCGCGCAGCACTTCTTCGCCCGCCTCCAGTTGCGAGGACGGTTGCACTTCGACCAGCGTGCCGTTGATGGTCGACTGCACGCGCACGTTCGGCGCACGTTCGCTGGCGTCAGCGGCGTTGTACAGCGGGAACCACTTGACCTCGTGCAGCTTGCCGTCGTCACGGGTCTGCGCCGATTCGCGAGCCAAGGCGTAGGCCTGCGCTTCGCCGGCGGCGTTGAACACACGCAGATCGCTGAGATCGGTCTGGCGCGCCTGCAATTGCGCGCTCAGCGGCAGGTCGAGGCGATACCACGGGCCATTGCCACTCACCGACAACGGCACCTGCGTGGCGAAGTCCGCCGGTTTTTCCTGAGCACCGGCCACCATCACCACGCCCAGCGCCAACCACCCCAGATTCAGCATGCGACTCAAGATGCAACTCCTTCGGTTTCCGGCGCGGGTTTGTCCGCCGCCGGTTCAGCCTCGACGCGTTTGGGTGGCAGCGGCGCGAAGTAGCCGACCACCAGCAGCAACACGCCAACGCCGATAAACGAGACGATCCGGGCGAGGCCGCCACGGTTGCTCAGTTCGACAAAAATCAGTTTGGCCACCACCAGCGCAATCAGCGCCGCGCCGATCAGCCACACTTCGCGGCGGTGGCGCAGATGACCGCCGATCATCAGTCCCAGCGCCATCAACGTCCAGACGATCGACAGGCCGGCCTGCACCAGCATCGACGCGAGCAGTTGATCGAGCTCGAACGGGATGCCGGCCCAGTGATGCGCAGCGCGGGTGACCAGCGCGGTGCAGAACGCGAACAGTGAAACCCCGGCGATCAGTTGCGTGGCCTGGTCGGCGTAGTCCTGGCGGATCGACAACTGCGCAACGGCGCTGCGCGACCAGATGTAAACGCCGAACAGCGCAAACAGCAGACCCAACTCCAGCGGATTAAGCAGCGGCACGTAAGGCAAGGGTTCGGCATTGCCATTGCTGACGCCATTGGCCAGCCAGAACCACGCCAGCATCAGCACCGCCAGCGGTGCCGCTGCGTACAAGCGGTACTCGCGAGCAAAAGCGGCGACCGGCCACGGCCAGTTGCGAGGTGCCGCCATCAGCAGCAGATACAGGCTCGGCAGAATCGCCCAGCCCAGCCAGCGCCAGGCGTTGTATTGCTCGGACAACAACAGCAGGCCGTAACGCAACTCCAGCGCCAGCACGCCAATCAGCAGCCAGCAACCGAGCACATGGGCGGCGCTCAACGCGCGCGCCGGCAACATCGACGCCAAGCGGCGCAAGCTGAAGAAATGCACCGCGAACAGCGCCGGCCACGCCAGCCAGCCGAAGTCGGCGGCCGGGTGGTAGCGCGAATGCCAAGCGCCGAGCAAAACCAGCGCCGCCGCCGGAATCAGCAAGGTGCAGAGCAACCCCAGCGCCGGCCACTTCAGACGCAGCGACAAAATCGTCCACAGCGCCACACTGATTGCAGCGACGAACAGCAACAACGCGCCCTGCAGATCCGGCGGAGCAAACCGCAGCACTTCGCTGACCCACGCCAGCATCCACCAGGCAGCACCCCAGACCAGCAGCACCTGCGATAAGCGCTGCAAACTCCAGGCATCAAAAGCCGTGGCATGGTTGCCCAATTGCAAGCGCCACGCACCGATCAGCGCGGCCAGCCCCAGCACCAGCGGTGTCCAGAAGCCGCCATGGGCCAATGGTTGCAATCCTTCGCTAGACAATGGCCCGAGCCATTCGGGGCCGGCGAGCAGAAACGCCGCGCCGCCGACCACCTGCAACAGCAGCCCGAAAACGAAACTCAGACGCTGTTGCAGATACAGGCTCAGCCAGATGATCAGCAAACCGCTGGCCGCCCACACTGCACTCGCGGTTTGCCACGGCAGCACGAACAGCACCGCCAGATTGATCAGCACCAAGCCGGCCAGCAGCACCACCGACAAGCCGCGCAGCAGGCGCACATCGCCGCGCACCATCTCGGCCCGCGCCGCCAGCAGCATGCCGCCAATCAAGGCCAGACCGATCAAGGACGCACTGAGCAAACCGCTCCAGCCAGCGCTGAACACCGCCGTCGAATCTTCGCCGGCCGTTTGCAGGCGCAGCAGGAACAACGCGCCGCCCAGCAACTGCACGGCGAACGCGGTGAACAGGAATGTGCGTGATTGAATCCGCAAGCCGACAAACAACGTTGCCAAACCGGCCAAGGCCCAACTGATCGCCGTGCCCTGGATGAACAGGAACAACGGCGCCAGCAGATACAGGAACGTCAGGCCCAGACACGCCAGCACTGGCAGGCCTTGCCTTTCCCACGGCAATGTTTGCTCGGGCGTAGCCTTGCGCAGTTGGAAGAAACTGAACAGCAGCGCGGCGCCAAGCATCAGCGCGCCCAGCGGTGCGCCGTCGAGCAGGCTGCTCTCGCCGGGCTGCAACTGGCTGAGAAACGCCAGTGCCGAACCCAGTTGCAGCAGTAAGGCAAAGGCCCGGGCAAACGGTCGATGCTGACGCAACCCGAGCCAGAAAATTCCCGCGCCTTCCACGGCCCACGCCGCAGAAGTCCAGCGCGCATCGAGCCCCAGCGGAATCGCCAGGCTGGCGAAAATCACTCCCAGCGCCAGGCAGGTTTCGCCCAGCAGCATCGCGCGCCCGCCCATCAAAACTTTGGCCAGCGCCATATAGATCATGCCCAGCGCCAATGCACTGAACGCCGCCGCAAATTCGAGGTGCTGGACCAACGCAAACTGCAAACCGAAGCCAATGATCGGCGGGCCGAACAGCATGGTGCCGTCGACATAATCACCCTTGCGTGCAGACCATTGCAGCAGCGCCTCGCGATCAGCCTCCGCCGGAGCATCCTGCAGGTCGCGCAATTTGCGCCGGGCGAACAGCAGGCCGATGGCGAGGTACATGAGGAAAAACAAAATCAGGAACGGCTCGGTGCTCCACAGCAATTCCGGCGTGTAGGAACGCAGGCCCCAGGCGAATCCGATACCGAAGGTGCCGACGAAACCGATCAGGTTGAGCAGGCGCCAGGCCTTGAACCAGGCGATAGCAAGAATGCCCGCGTTGAGCAGAGCGAAATAGCTGAACAGTGCGACGTGATTGCCTTCGCCTGTAGAGGTGAGAATCGGCGCGGCGAAACCGCCCAAAGCTGCCGCTGCGGCCAACCCCAGCGCGTCCTGGGTAATTGCCAGAATGGCCGAGAACACCGTCACCGCGACCAGCAAACCGAGTGCAGCGGACGGATCAAGCAACGGATGCAGACGCATCGCCGCAAACACCGTCAGGTACAACACCGCGATCCCGGTGCCTTGCAGCATCAATGCATAGTTGCTGTTGCGTCGGCGCAGCCACCAGCCCAGCGCAAGCAGAGCCAAAGCCGCTGCCGCGACGCCGGCGTACCGCAACTCGATCGGCACCACCATGCCTTCGGTGGCGTAACGCAGTAAAAATGCCAGACCGAAAAACAGCAGCACCACACCGACGCGCAGCACTGTATTGCCGCCAAACAGCCAGTTGCGCGCAGCGCTGATGCCGCGTTCGATCAGGTTCGGGCCACGGGGTTCGGCGGTTTTTTGCTGTGGTGCAACGGGAGCCGGTTCGGCGCGCCAGACATCGGCCGGCAACGGCTGGCTGGTTTCGCGGGCGACGGCGGAAATCGGTTCAAGTTCGGGGGGCAGTTCCCAGATCAGCTCAGTGGTCGGGGCAGCCTGCTCAGCCACGTCGACGGGTGCGGCGACTGGCTCGGCTTCAGGTGACGGCACGGGCGCATGCGAGGGCGAACCCTCCAGCACAAACAGCCGCTGAGCCACGCCTTGCAAGGCTTCGCGCACCTGCTCGAGTTGACGCTGTTGTTCCGCCGCCTGCGAGCCAAGGCGCGCAATGCGCAGCGCCTGGCCGATGACCAGCCCCAGCAGCGCACCCAATAGCGCGCCACTGAACGACTCGTCGAGCAGTCCACCGAGCACCAGCCCGATCAACATGAACATCCATTGCATGGTCGATATCCCTAAGCAGCCCCGGGGCGGGGCGAGTCCGGCGATGGCTTCAGTCTAGGCACAAACCGTGTGGGAGCGAGCCTGCTCGCGAAGGCGGATTGTCAGCCAACATTTCTGTTTAAGTCGACGATCGCTTCGCGAGCAGGCTCGCTCCCACAGGGTACGGCGGTGATTGATGCCTTTTAACCGGCGCTCAGTATATCGATCCGGCCCAACAAACGTTGGGCCTTGCGCAGATTTGTCGGGGAAAGTTACTCCAGCGCTTTCCAGATATCCGTGGCGTACTCGCGAATCGTCCGGTCGGAAGAGAACCAGCCCATCCGCGAGGTGTTGAGCACCGCCGAACGCCACCAGTTCTGCGAGTCATGCCAGTGCGCATCGACACGCTTCTGCGCCTCCCAATAGGAGTCGAAGTCGGCGCAGACCAGAAAGCGGTCATAGTCGATCAACGAATCGATCAGGCCGGTATAACGCGAAGTGTCGTCCGGCGAGAACACACCGCTGCGAATCGCTTGCAGCACATCGTTCAAACGATGGGAGGCGGCGATGTCGGGTACGGCGCTGAACTCGTGGTTCTGCTTGCGCGCTTCAACCTGTTGCGCACTGAGACCGAAGATGAACATGTGCTCGGCACCGATGCGCTCGCACATTTCCACGTTGGCACCGTCGAGGGTGCCGATGGTCAGCGCGCCGTTGAGGCCGAACTTCATGTTACTGGTGCCCGACGCCTCGAAACCGGCGGTGGAAATCTGCTCGGACAAGTCCGCCGCCGGGATGATGCTCTCGGCCAGGCTGACGTTGTAGTTGGGCAGGAACACCACTTTCAGCAGGCCACGCACGGTCGGGTCGTTGTTCACTACGCGTGCGATGTCATTGGTCAGCTTGATGATCAGCTTGGCCTGGTGATAACTCGCCGCCGCTTTACCGGCGAAGATCTTCACCCGTGGCACCCAGTCGACTTCCGGTTCGGCACGAATCGCCTGGTACAACGCTACGGTGTGCATCAGGTTGAGCAACTGACGCTTGTATTCGTGAATACGTTTGACCTGCACGTCGAACATCGCCGCCGGGTTGACCGCGATCCCGAGGCGCTCGTGAATCAGATAGGCCAGCGCCTTCTTGCTGTGCAAACGCTGCTCGGCGAAGGCTTTGCGGAACGCGGTTTTCTCGGCGAACGGTTCGAGTTCGAGCAGGCGCTCTTCGGGATGATCAAGCACGTCCGGGCCGAGAGCGTCGGTCAGCATTGAGGTCAGTTCCGGGTTGGCCTGATACAACCAGCGGCGGAAGGTGATGCCGTTGGTTTTGTTGTTGATCCGCTCCGGATAGAGCTTGTGCAGTTCGGCGAATACGGTTTTGCGCATCAGCTGCGTATGCAGACCGGACACGCCGTTGACGCTGTGCGAACCGAGGAACGCGAGGTTGCCCATGCGCACCCGGCGGCCGTTGTCTTCTTCGATCAGCGACACCGCGCGCAACACGTCGAAGTCATGAATGCCCTTGGCCCGCAACGAATCGATGTGCTGTGCGTTGATCAGGTAAATGATCTGCATGTGCCGTGGCAGCATGCGTTCCATCAGCCCGACCGGCCAGGTTTCCAGCGCTTCCGGCAGCAGCGTGTGATTGGTGTACGACAGCGTGTCGACGGTGACTTGCCATGCTGCGTCCCACGCGACGTCGTAGACGTCGACCAGTTGGCGCATCAGCTCGGCCACTGCAATCGAGGGGTGAGTGTCGTTGAGCTGGATCGCCGCGTGGTCACCGAGGGTCAGAACCGAGGTGTGCATGTTGCGGTGACGGCGCAGCAGATCCTGCAGCGAAGCGGCGACGAAGAAGTATTCCTGACGAAGGCGCAGTTCTTGCCCGGCTTCGGTGCTGTCGGCCGGATAAAGGACGCGGGAGATACTTTCGGCGCGGGCCACTTCCGCCACCGCGCCCAGGTGGTCACCGGCGTTGAAGCGCTCCAGGTGCAGGTCTTCCATGGCGCGGGCACGCCACAGGCGCAGGGTGTTGACGCTCGCTCCGCGCCAGCCGACCACCGGCGTGTCATAAGCAATGGCGCGCACGGTTTCCGCCGGCGACCAGACCTGACGAGTCTTGCCGGAGGCATCGGTGACGGTTTCGACGCTGCCGCCGAAGCCGATCGGGTACGCCACTTCCGGCCGTTCGAATTCCCAAGGGTTGCCGAAATCCAGCCAGTGTTCGGTCTGCTCCTGTTGCCAGCCATCGACAATCGCCTGACGGAACAAGCCATGCTCATAACGAATGCCATAGCCATGGCCGGCGATGCCAAGGGTCGACATGCTTTCCATGAAGCACGCCGCGAGACGACCGAGGCCGCCATTGCCCAGCGCTGCATCGGGCTCCAGCAGGCGGATGCGCTCCAGATCGACGCCCAGTTCGGTCAGCGCTTCACGGGCGACGTCGAGCAGGCCGAGGTTGCTCAGGCTGTCGTAGAGCAAACGGCCGATGAGAAATTCCAGCGAGAGGTAATAAACCCGCTTCTGGCCTTTGCGATAGATCTGTCGGGTGTGGTCCATCCAGTGTTCGACCATGTGATCACGCGCAGCCAGGGCGATGGCTTCGAACCAGTCATGGTCGAAGGCGTGATCGGGGTCTTTGCCCACGGCGTAGGTGAGTTTGGTCAGGACGGCGTCGCGGAATGCGGCCACCTCTGCTTCGCGAACTAGTGGTTCTTGAGTCATCAACAGGACCTCGAGCGAGCGGGAATTTTCTGAGCCTAGACGGTCTGACCGGCGGTAACGGCTCTGGTTCGGCAGTATTTGCGCGGACTGTGCGCCAGTGCGACATAACCCTGGCGGATGAGCCAATGAATGCAGGGGCCGTGCCGTCCTGTCGGGCAAAATGCGGCCGCTGTGAAAATATCCGGCGAAAGGTTGTTCAAAATTCCACCGCTCCCGGTATGATCGCGCGCCCTGATGCATACACGCCTGGTAACTCCCGATGATGAAGCCCAACCTGATCGCCGCCGCCGAGATTGATCGTCTCGATACGTGGGCCAAATATTCGGCGCCGATGTGCGGCTCGTGCATGTCCAGCTGCTGCACGTTGCCGGTCGAAGTGAAGATCAAGGATCTGGTGCGCATCGGTGTGGTCGACGAGTTCGAACTGGGCGATCCGCCAAAGAACATCGCCAAGCGTCTGCAAAAGGAAGGTCTGGTTGAGCGCTTCAATCAGAAGTCGGGAATCTTCACCCTCCAGCGCATGAGCAATAACGACTGCTATTACCTGGATCGTAAAACCCGCCTGTGCACCATTTATGACAAGCGCCCGGACACCTGCCGCAACCACCCGAAGATCGGCCCGCGGCCGGGGTATTGCGCTTATAAGCCGAAAGAAGTCGAGCGGGTGCAGAATTTCCGATCAATTGAGCGCTTCTGAGCGACGCTGAGCTCTTGGGTAGCCGTTAAACCCCAGCCCCTCACCCCAGCCCTCTCCCGAGGGAGAGGGAGCCGATCTCTGTCGGCTTCCAAACCTGAGTTCGACTCGATTACTCAGGTCGATGCAAAATCAAAGAACAACTCGGTCAGTCCCCTCTCCCTCCGGGAGAGGGCTAGGGTGAGGGACTTTTGAGCCCGGACAAACAAAAACGCCCCCGGTCTCGCGACCGGGGGCGTTTTCTATTCCAGGGCTGGATTACGCCTTGGCTTTCTTGGCAGCGCGGGTACGCTCGCTTTCGTCGAGGATCTTCTTGCGAAGACGGATCGACTTAGGCGTAACTTCGCACAGCTCGTCTTCCTGGATGTATTCCAGAGCCTGTTCCAGGGTGAAGCGAACAGGTGGGACCAGAGCGATGGTTTCGTCTTTACCCGAAGCACGCATGTTGTCGAGCTTCTTGCCTTTGGTTGGGTTGACACCCAGGTCGTTGTCGCGGCTGTTCTGACCAACGATCTGACCGTTGTAGATCTCCTGGCCGTGTTCTACGAACAGCTTGCCACGAGCCTGCAGGGTTTCCAGCGAGTAGGTCAGAGCCTTGCCGGTTTCAACCGAAACCAGAACGCCGTTCTGACGGCCGGACATGTGGCCCGACTTCACTGGAGCGTAACGGTCGAAGATCGAGGTCAGGATGCCAGCACCGTTGGTCAGGGTCAGGAACTGGTTACGGAAACCGATCAGACCGCGAGCAGGGATGTTGTATTCCAGACGAACACGGCCCTTGCCATCCGGCACCATGTTGCTCAGATCGCCCTTACGCAGACCCATCTCTTCCATGACCTTGCCCTGGGATTCTTCAGGGATATCGATGGTGACGTTTTCGAACGGTTCCTGCTTCACGCCGTCCACTTCACGGATGATCACTTCAGGACGGCCCAGGGCCAGCTCGAAGCCTTCGCGACGCATGGTTTCGATCAGTACCGAGAGGTGCAGCTCACCACGGCCGGAAACCTTGAACTTGTCAGCCGAGTCGCCTTCTTCAACGCGCAGTGCAACGTTGTACAGCAGCTCTTTGTCCAGACGATCCTTGATGTTACGGGAGGTCACGAACTTGCCTTCTTTACCGCAGAATGGCGAGTCGTTTACCTGGAAGGTCATGGAAACGGTTGGCTCGTCAACGGTCAGCGGCTTCATCGCCTCGACGGTGTTGATATCGCACAGAGTGTCGGAGATGAACAGCTCGTCGAAGCCGCTGATGCAGACGATGTCGCCGGCAGCTGCTTCGTCAACGTCGATGCGGTGCAGACCGTGGTGACCCATCAGCTTCAGGATACGACCGTTGCGGCGCTTGCCGTCGGCGCTGATAGCGACAACCGGGGTGTTCGGCTTGACGCGACCGCGAGCGATACGGCCAACACCGATAACACCCAGGAAGCTGTTGTAGTCCAGCGCGGAGATCTGCATCTGGAACGGACCGTCACGGTCAACGGCCGGAGGCGGAACGTGGTCGACTACTGCCTGGTACAGCGGAGTCATGTCTTCCGCCATGGCGGTGTGGTCCAGACCGGCAATACCGTTCAGGGCCGAAGCGTAAACAACCTGGAAGTCCAGTTGTTCTTCGGTAGCACCGAGGTTGTCGAACAGGTCGAAGATCTGGTCCAGAACCCAGTCCGGACGTGCGCCTGGACGGTCAACCTTGTTGATCACCACGATTGGACGCAGGCCGGCTTCGAAAGCCTTCTTGGTCACGAAACGGGTTTGCGGCATAGGGCCGTCTTGAGCGTCAACCAGCAGCAGAACGGAGTCGACCATCGACATTACGCGTTCAACTTCGCCGCCGAAGTCGGCGTGGCCCGGGGTGTCCACGATGTTGATGTGGTAGCCGTTCCAGTTGATGGCGGTGTTCTTCGCCAGAATGGTAATACCGCGTTCTTTTTCCTGGTCGTTGGAGTCCATCACGCGCTCATCGTTGAGCTCGTTGCGCTCCAGGGTGCCGGATTGACGCAGGAGTTTGTCTACCAGGGTGGTTTTACCGTGGTCAACGTGGGCAATGATGGCGATGTTGCGTAGATTTTCGATCACTTGTGTATCTCGATCAGAGGATTCGGTTTGCTGACAAGTCATGGCAGCGATTAGCAGTAGTGTCCGGCATGGCCGTTACAGCTTGACGGCGGTGTCGGGGGGCCGGTGACGCAGGCCACAGGCAAACAGCCCCGGGCACTTAGCTCGGTCGATAAACGCGCACATTGGCATGCCCCTCACTGAGCAAATGGTGGGCATGCAGGCGACTCATCACGCCTTTGTCGCAATACAGCAGGTACTGGCGAGTAGGGTCCAGTTCCTTGAAACGTGCGTTCACTGCATAGAACGGCATCGTCTGTACCTCTATGCCGGCGAGCTCCAGCGGGTCATCCTCGGCGGCATCCGGGTGGCGGATGTCGATGACGATCTGACCGGCCAGCGCTTCGCTGACTTCTTCAATTTGCAAATCCTGGCCCAACTCGTCGATTACCCGATCGATCGGCACCAGTTTGGCGTTGGCGAGCGCACGCTCGAGTACCGCCATGTCGAATTCTTTCTCTTCGTGCTCAACCCGGCCCCGCTTGGCGGCAGTCTTGGGGTTGACCGAAATCACGCCGCAATATTCCGGCATGTGCCGGGCGAAATCGGCGGTGCCGATCTCGTTGGCCGTGTCGATGATGTCCTGCTTGTGCGCGACGATCAGCGGCCGCAGCACCAGCTTGTCGGTCACGCAGTCGATCACCGACAGGTTCGGCAGCGTCTGGCTCGACACCTGGGAGATCGCTTCACCGGTCACCAGTGCATCGATGTGCAGGCGTTCGGCGATCTCGGACGAGGCGCGCAACATCATACGCTTCAAAACCACGCCCATATGACTGTTATCGACTTTGCCGAGAATTTCGCCCAGCACTTCCTCGAATGGCACACTGACAAATAGCACGCGTTGCGAGCTGCCGTACTTCTTCCAGATGAAGTGCGCGACTTCCATCACGCCCAATTCGTGGGCACGCCCGCCGAGATTGAAGAAGCAGAAGTGCGCCATCAGGCCGCGACGCATGATCTGGTAAGCCGCCACGGTCGAATCGAAGCCGCCGGACATCAACACCAGCGTCTGCTCCAGCGCACCCAGCGGGTAGCCGCCGATGCCGTTGTGCTGGCTGTGAATCACGAACAACCGTTTGTCGCGAACTTCGATACGGACTTCGATTTGCGGCGCTTTAAGGTCGATTCCGGCTGCACCGCACTCGCGACGCAGCTTGCTGCCGACGTATTTTTCCACGTCCATCGAGCTGAACGCATGCTTGCCTGCGCGCTTGCAGCGTACCGAGAAAATCTTCCCGGCCAGCGCATCGCCGTAGTGCTGTTTGCACTTTTCGGTAATGTCGTCGAAGTCGCCCAGCGGGTACTCGTCGATCTGCAGAAAGTGCGCGATACCCGGCATGCAGGTCAGGCGCTCGCCCATCTCCTTCAAGGCTTTGGGGTCGGTAACGCGGGTTTCCAGCTCGAGATTGTCCCACACGCCGTTCACCACCACGGCCGGGTCCAGGTCACGGAGCACGGTGCGGATGTTCTTGGCCAACTGGCGGATGAATTTCGTCCGGACAGGTCGGCTTTTGATGGTGATCTCGGGGAAGACTTTTACGATAAGTTTCATGAAAACAGCGCGCGAACGGCCAGCCGAAAAAGGGGGGCGCGGATTATAGCGGAAATTGCTCAAGGTTTAACCAGTTAATGTGCAGAAGGTTTTGCTTGCACCAAAACAGGTCATTTCTGAATTTAAACGCAACATTAAGGGGCGGGATTTGTCGATTCAGTACCTCGCACGCCTTAATAAGCGTGAATTTGGGGCAAAAAACCCATGCTGGGGCACTGGCATGCAATTTGCTCCCTTGTGAGGCAGGTTGCCTTGGCAGAGTATTCGCGCCGGCATCACCATTATTAAGGGCATCCACTACCCGCCCTAATTCACCCGGAGGACACTATGTCGAAGTCGGTTCAACTCATCAAAGATCATGACGTCAAGTGGATTGATCTGCGCTTCACGGACACCAAAGGCACTCAGCACCACGTGACCATGCCGGCTCGCGATGCGCTGGATGACGACTTCTTCGAAGTCGGCAAGATGTTCGACGGCTCCTCCATCTCCGGCTGGAAAGGCATCGAAGCCTCCGACATGATCCTGATGCCGGTCGATGAAACTGCCGTACTCGATCCGTTCACCGAAGACCCAACCCTGATTCTGGTGTGCGACATCATCGAGCCTTCGAGCATGCAGGGCTACGATCGCGACCCACGTGCGATCGCCAAGCGCGCCGAAGAGCACCTGAAAGCCACCGGTATCGGTGACACCGTATTCGCCGGTCCGGAGCCTGAGTTCTTCATTTTTGACTCGGTGAAATTCAAGTCGGACATCTCCGGCTCGATGTTCAAGATCTACTCCGAGCAAGGGTCGTGGATGTCCGACCAGGACATCGAAGGCGGCAACAAGGGTCACCGTCCAGGCGTGAAAGGCGGCTACTTCCCGGTTCCACCGTTCGACCACGACCACGAAATCCGTACCGCCATGTGCAACGCACTGGAA
Organism: Pseudomonas sp. Sample_14; assembly: GCF_004307515.1. Lineage (NCBI taxonomy): Bacteria > Pseudomonadati > Pseudomonadota > Gammaproteobacteria > Pseudomonadales > Pseudomonadaceae > Pseudomonas > Pseudomonas sp. Sample_14. The sequence continues at coordinate 22,695 of NZ_RCOC01000093.1, forward strand.
GAAATGGGTCAGTCGGTTGAAGTTCACCACCACGAAGTGGCGACTGCCGGCCAGAACGAAATCGGCGTCAAGTTCAACACCCTGGTGAAGAAAGCTGACGAAGTTCAGACCCTGAAATACGTTGTGCACAACGTTGCCGACGCTTACGGCCGCACCGCGACCTTCATGCCGAAGCCACTGTACGGCGACAACGGTTCGGGCATGCACGTACACATGTCGATCTGGAAAGACGGCAAGAACACCTTCGCAGGTGAAGGCTATGCCGGCCTGTCCGATACCGCTCTGTACTTCATCGGCGGCATCATCAAGCACGGTAAGGCCCTGAACGGCTTCACCAACCCGGCGACCAACTCCTACAAGCGTCTGGTGCCAGGCTTCGAAGCGCCAGTAATGCTGGCCTACTCGGCGCGCAACCGTTCCGCTTCGATCCGTATTCCTTACGTGTCGAGCCCGAAAGCCCGCCGTATCGAAGCACGCTTCCCGGATCCGGCTGCCAACCCGTACCTGGCCTTCGCAGCACTGCTGATGGCCGGTCTGGACGGTATCCAGAACAAGATCCACCCAGGCGATGCTGCCGACAAAAACCTGTACGACCTGCCGCCTGAAGAGGCGAAAGAGATTCCACAGGTTTGCGGCAGCCTGAAAGAAGCCCTGGAAGAGCTGGACAAGGGCCGCGCCTTCCTGACCAAGGGCGGCGTGTTCTCCGACGACTTCATCGACGCTTACATCGCGCTGAAATCGGAAGAAGAAATCAAGGTTCGCACCTTCGTACACCCACTGGAATATGAGCTGTACTACAGCTGCTGATCCGGTAGCGCTGCGTAAAGCGGCGTGACAAAAGAGGCCTCCTTCGGGAGGCCTTTTTTATTGCCCGGCGCAGCGCATTTTCAGTGTGGGAGCGAGCCTGCTCGCGAAAGCGGTGTGTCATTGATCGTTCCCACGCTTCGCGTGGGAACGATCCGTGTTTTGGCTACCAGTCTTTTCAATTCCAGTTATTAACGGTTTTGGCCAACCGCCCCACCTGTCCTATGCTGCTACCCATCGCTCCCAACCCCGGTCGATTTCATGGGTCGCACGTTTCTCTACATCCTGCTGCTGATCGCCCTGCCCGCCGCCGCGCAGATCTACAAGTACACCGACGCCAACGGCAACACGGCGTACAGCAATCAGCCGCCGGACGGCGTACAGGCGCAACCGGTCGAGTTGCCACCCCTCAACCGGGTCGAGCCGCAAGCACCGAGTGCGCCGCAGGCACCCACCGCAGAACAACCGCAACCAGCGCGCAACGCCTATGAAATCCTCGAACTCGCCGGTCTGCCCACTGACGAGGCCCTGCGCGCCAATAACGGCACCTTTACGGTCAATGTCCTGATCAAACCGCGCCTGCAACCGCCGCATCAATTAAGGCTGCTACTCGACGACCAGCCCTATGGCCAGCCGAGCAACGTGCCGGTCCTGCAATTGATCAACATCGATCGCGGCGAGCATCGCCTGGCCGTGCAAGTGATCGACGGCCAGACTGTCATCCAGCAGAGCCCACCCGCGGTCTTCACCGTGCAACGGGTGCATACGCCGTGATTCGCGCGGGGCTGGCACTCATCCTGGTGTTGATGTCGACGTCCGCCTCGGCGGAGGTCTTTACCTACATCGACGCACAGGGCAACCGCGTCTACACCGACCAGCCGCGCGCCAACGCCAAGCGAGTGCCGATCGCGACGAGCAATCGCATGGGTGTCCCTGCCAACACCGCAGCGCCGATCACCACAGCGAAAAAATCCGCCGAACCAGCGCCCTTTCACTACGACATGCTGCGCATTCTGATCCCGGAGCCCGATGCTACTTTGCGCAGCAGCGCCGGCGAGCTGATCGTCAGCGTCACCAGCGAGCCCGGCCTGCAAAGCGGCCATCGTTATCGCTTGCTGCTGGATGGCAAGGCCACTGGCGAGCCCGGCGTCAGCCCGGTATTTGCGCTGAGCAATATCGATCGCGGCAGCCACAGCCTTTCGATCGAAATCCTCGACGCCGCCGGGCGTACCGTGGAACGCACCGCCAATCAGCCGTTCCACATGCTGCGCATTTCCCTGGCGCAGAAACGTCAGGTCAAACCCTGTGTCGCCGACGACTATGGTGTGCGCCCGGAATGCCCGCTCAAGGACAAACCTGACGAACCGAAAAACCCATTCCTGCGCTTCTTTTAACGTCTGCCGGGCATGCGCACCCTATTGGTGCACTAAACTGCATCTCGCCCACAACCCAACCCATTTTGGTTCGAAACTTCCCGTTTGCGCTGGCTTCGTGCCATACAAACGCGCGTCAAACGCCTGTTTCAGGGGATAAACGCTTCTTTTCGGAGCCTTGGTTTGGTTTTTGCATTTTCCCGATATCAGCGCTTTGTTCTCGCGCACGCCTTGCTCCAAAAGGGGTCCAGATGACCATAAGCGACGCTATTCACCGTTTGCTGCTCGACAACCTGACCACGGCGACCATCCTGCTCGACGCCGAGCTGCGCCTGGAGTACATGAACCCGGCGGCGGAAATGCTGTTGGCCGTCAGCGGTCAGCGCAGCCACGGCCAGTTCATCAGCGAGCTGTTCACCGAATCCCCCGAGGCGCTCAATTCCCTGCGTCAGGCGGTGGAGCAGGCGCACCCGTTCACCAAGCGTGAAGCGATGCTCACCGCCCTCACCGGCCAGACGCTTACCGTGGATTACGCTGTCACGCCGATTCTCAGTAACGGCGAGACTTTGCTTTTGCTCGAAGTGCACCCGCGTGACCGCCTGCTGCGGATCACCAAGGAAGAGGCGCAGTTGTCCAAGCAGGAAACCAGCAAGATGCTGGTGCGCGGCCTCGCCCACGAGATCAAGAACCCCCTCGGCGGCATCCGTGGTGCGGCGCAATTGCTCGCCCGCGAGCTTCCGGAAGAGAGCCTGCGCGATTACACCAATGTGATCATCGAAGAGGCCGACCGCCTGCGCAATCTGGTCGATCGCATGCTCGGCTCGAATAAGTTGCCGTCGCTGGCCATGTGCAACGTCCACGAAGTGCTCGAACGCGTCTGCCATCTGGTCGAGGCCGAAAGCCAGGGCTGCATCACCCTGGTGCGTGATTACGACCCGAGCATTCCCGACGTATTGATCGACCGCGAGCAAATGATTCAGGCGGTGTTGAACATCGTGCGCAACGCGATGCAGGCGATCAGCAGCCAGAACGAGCTGCGTCTGGGCCGCATCAGCCTGCGCACCCGCGCCATGCGCCAATTCACCATCGGCCACATCCGCCATCGTCTGGTGACCAAGATCGAGATCATCGACAACGGTCCCGGCATTCCGGCGGAACTGCAGGAAACCATTTTCTTTCCCATGGTCAGCGGCCGCCCGGACGGTACCGGGCTGGGCTTGGCCATTACCCAGAACATCATCAGTCAGCACCAGGGCCTGATCGAGTGTGAGAGCCATCCAGGCCACACCACCTTCTCGATCTTCCTGCCACTGGAACAAGGAGCCACATCGACATGAGCCGTAGTGAAACCGTGTGGATCGTCGATGACGACCGTTCTATCCGTTGGGTCCTGGAAAAGGCCTTGCAGCAGGAAGGCATGACCACCCAGAGCTTCGACAGCGCCGATGGCGTGATGAGTCGTCTGGCCCGGCAGCAGCCGGACGTGATCATTTCCGATATCCGCATGCCGGGCGCCAGTGGCCTGGATCTGCTGGCGCGGATTCGCGAACAGCACCCACGGCTGCCGGTCATCATCATGACCGCTCACTCCGACCTGGACAGCGCTGTCGCCTCCTATCAGGGCGGTGCTTTCGAGTACCTGCCCAAGCCTTTCGACGTCGATGAGGCGGTATCGCTGGTCAAACGCGCCAACCAGCATGCCCAGGAACAGCAAGGCCTGGAAGTGGTGCCTGCGCTGACGCGCACCCCGGAAATCATCGGCGAAGCGCCGGCGATGCAGGAAGTGTTTCGTGCCATCGGGCGCCTGAGCCACTCCAACATCACCGTGCTGATCAACGGCGAATCCGGTACCGGTAAAGAACTGGTCGCCCACGCCCTGCACCGCCACAGCCCACGCGCGGCTTCGCCGTTCATTGCCCTGAACATGGCGGCGATTCCCAAGGATCTGATGGAATCGGAACTGTTCGGCCACGAGAAAGGCGCGTTCACCGGCGCGGCAAACCTGCGTCGCGGTCGCTTTGAACAAGCGGACGGCGGCACGCTGTTCCTTGATGAAATCGGCGACATGCCGGCGGACACCCAGACTCGCCTGCTGCGCGTGCTGGCCGATGGCGAGTTCTACCGCGTCGGCGGCCATGTGCCGGTGAAGGTCGATGTACGCATCATCGCCGCGACCCACCAGAATCTGGAAACGCTCGTCCACGCCGGCAAATTCCGTGAGGACTTGTTCCACCGCCTCAACGTGATCCGCATCCACATCCCGCGCCTGTCGGATCGTCGCGAAGACATCCCGACCCTGGCCCGGCACTTCCTCAGCCGCGCCGCGCAGGAACTGGCGGTCGAGCCGAAGCTGCTGAAAAGCGAAACCGAGGAATACCTGAAAAACCTGCCGTGGCCGGGCAACGTGCGCCAGCTGGAGAACACCTGCCGCTGGATCACCGTCATGGCTTCCGGCCGTGAAGTGCACATCAGTGACTTGCCACCGGAACTGCTCAACCTGCCGCAGGATTCGGCGCCAGTGACCAACTGGGAACAGGCCCTGCGCCAGTGGGCCGATCAGGCCCTGGCCCGTGGCCAGTCGAGCCTGCTCGACAGCGCAGTGCCGGCGTTCGAGCGGATCATGATCGAGACTGCTTTGAAGCACACCGCAGGACGTCGGCGTGATGCGGCGGTGCTGCTGGGTTGGGGGCGCAATACCCTGACGCGCAAGATCAAGGAACTGGGGATGAAGGTTGATGGTGGGGATGATGATGAGGGGGAAGAGGGTTAACGCTTAAGGGTTGTCGTGTACTCAGGATCGATCCCCCTCACCCCAGCCCTCTCCCCCAAGGGGGAGAGGGGGAAGGGAGCAATCTCGGGTGGTTTCGAGGCCTGAGTTCGGCTCGGTATCTCAGGTCGGCGTAACTTGACCGGGCACCTCGGTCAGTCCCCTCTCCCTCTGGGAGAGGGTCAGGGTGAGGGCCACCGTGCACCGCATCAATGCACAATGACCCGCGATCGCGCACAGCCGTATCGCCACAATTACTCCTGAAAAACCTGAAAAACCCTTTATTCAAAAACGCGAAAGCCCCGAGTCCCGGGGCTTTCGCGTTCCCAAAGCGTTATTTGTTTCAGCAAATTAAAACCTGGCACGCACCCTGCAATACCTATCTCAGGTGATTCGTTTCACCACCCGTTTCGGGGACCTTGGTACAGGCAGGCCGGGGATTCCCCTCTTTACATCGGGCTCAGACCGCAACGGATGAGTCCACCCTTTTGGGATCCTTGGTACAGGCAGGCCGGGGGTTCCCTCTTTACACCGGGCCGACGCTGAACGCGACGCCCATGCTTTTGGGAACCCTGATACAGGCAGGTCAGGGATTCCCGCTTTTACACCGCAATGCGTTCTGCGCCTATTCGAACTTGGGACGCTTGGGCAGAGGGTGCAGCGGTTGATTCTGTCGCCCTGCGTCATAGCTGCGGATTTCATTCTCCAGCCGGTCCAGCATCCTCCCGGGACTCGTTTCCGTATGAAGAATGGCGTCGAGCCTGGCCCGCTCGGTGACGTCGGCCCGGTCATACATTTCCAGAAACCACCACACGCGCCGCTGCAGCAGCGGGCGTTCGACGTGAAACTCGGGCGTTCGGCTCAGCCGACGAAGAATGCCGGTCACTGCCAGTGGCATTGCGGCGTTATGCCTGCCCCACAGCGCTTGTTTTTCCGCTATCTGGTCCTGTGGCACATTGCGTAGCCAGAGATCGGCTGACCCATCGCTGCTTTCCTGCCCAAGCCAGATATCGGTGCCTGTCTCGGCACGTGCTCGTATCAACCGCCGTAGCGAGGCCGGGTCCGTGATCGGATTGCCGATGAGATTGAACCCCGCTCTGAGCTCCACGGATTCGGGAATCGACCTGATGTGATTGTCCGCAAGATTCAGTTCTCTTGCGGGAATCCTGTCGGTAACGCCCTCGGGAAATCGTTGCAATCGTGTGTTGGAAAGATCCAGCTCCTGCAGTGCGGTCATGTTTTCGAGTGAAAGGCTGTCCGCAAGCGGATTGCCCCCCAGTCTCAACACTTCAAGCTTCGACGCCACGTCGATGGCCTCAAGACCGGAAGGCAGCAGGTGTATTCCGGTGCGGCTCAGATCCAGCACTCGCAGTTCAGTCATCCCTCTGAGGTCAGCTGCCACTTGCAAAAAGGTGACTTGCTCCTGATGCCGCAATTGCATGTCGAGGCTATTCACCGGGGCCTCGAATGTATTGCAAAGCCATAGCTCATGTAGCCTGGCAAGGCCTCGTACGGAAAAGTCAGACGTCAATTCACAGTCCTGCAAGTGCAGCCTTTGCAGACGCGGGAATCTTTTCAATTGCTCGGCAAAGCGCGAATCCAGACTGAATTTTGAATGCACCCAATTAATCACGTCCCATCCTTGAAACCGGCCTTGCACTCCGATTTCCTGACTGGTAATCGTCAGGCTTTCAAGGTTGGGAAATTGTGCGCAAAACACGTCCGGATCCAGCCGGCCACGGCCTCTTAAAGTCAGAGAAACCACTGAGCCGAACTTCAAGGAAAGCGGCTTTGCAACTGGCCAAATCGTCAGATCGATTTCCAGCTTGAAGCCCACGAGCCGCCCATCACGGTAGACGCGCTGCTCGGGCTGGCCCTGCCATCGGTACAACTGGCGAAACGTCGCCCACATATTTCGCGCCTCATGAAACTCGTTGTCCGATGAAATGGAACCTCGACTGATCGGCAGGTCAAAATCCGTCGAGTCCAATAGCGCAAGCCCAAGCTGGATATGCTTGAGCTCAAGCTCTGCCACGTCCTTGTCATCAAACCGGGCGATGAAGGCATCCGCGTCCTCGTCGGTCGCGTCGGGAAGGTAGGTGCGGATCTGTTCCCGGGTAGTTGGCTCCGCGACTTCACGCGCATACCAGAGTCCGCTGTCCACATCGCGCAGCATCACCGGGCCGGAAGGGAGCAACTCGCTTGGACGCCGGGCTCGGTACAAACCCGTCGCAGGATCCACGGCGACAGGCACCAGGTCACCGTTGGCCAGGTCTGCGTAGGTTCGCCGACTGATCACCCGCAAACCTTCGCTGTTGACCTGTGGAAGTATCGCTCGGGCGTTGGTGACGTAATTGTCCAGCGAAGGCTGAGTGGCGGGAGGGCCAATACCCTCCGCGATTGCGCGAACTACAACGGCCGCGGCGGGGGGCACGGCATCCAGGGTGGCGTCGGTGGATGATCCGGCGCGCGGCAGCAAATGGTGCTGAGCAATATCCACATCGACGCCTGTGCGACCCAAGTGGCCGGGAAGCGAAGTGTCCACGTCCGCAGCCCGATGCGGGCTGCCCGAGGCGTCCAAGTGGGTACCGCCACCGCGAGGGGGTTTGACTGGCATATTTTCATCCTTGAAAAAGACGCCCCCTGCATTCCTGCAAGGGGACGACGGGTTTCGGCATCCTGCCGTTTGTAGGGGCGAACGATAGCGTGCACGAGCACGTGCTGGAGATGGGAAAGGAAGACGGTCGCAGTGGGAAACGACCTCAAAAAGTGTGGGAGCGCGCCCCAGTGATGAAGAAGTGCCGCTAGGGCTCGCTCAAACGGATCTCCAGTCGCCAGCGATCATCGACCTCGCTGCCGACCCAGTCGCCCCGCAACGGACGCGTTGCCAGCACCGTCAGCAACAATCCGCCATCACTCTTGCGCATGCGCCAGTTGACGTCCTTGCCGTTGAGCCTGAGCTGGCCTTTCTGCGGTCGACCTTCGGCCTGAAACAGCAGCGCGACGGTGCCGTCGATGATCTCGCCGTGCAGCTTCGGCTCATTGTTGAACCACACCACCAAGCCGCCATCGGTAACCTCGACCTGCTCCAGCACGCTCGGATCCGGCGTGGTCAGCCGGCCGATCATCAAGCCGATCATCAAGCCGACAATCGCCAGCGAGCCGATGACTCGCGGGAATAGTTTCGAACGGTTGTCCACAGGCGGCGTAGAATGCCGCTCATCTTTACCTTCGGAGCCGTGCATGTTTCACGTCATCCTTTTTCAACCAGAAATTCCGCCGAACACCGGCAACGTTATCAGGCTGTGCGCCAACAGCGGCTGCCACCTGCATTTGATCGAACCACTGGGTTTCGAGATGGACGACAAGCGCCTGCGCCGTGCCGGTCTCGACTACCACGAATATGCCACGTTGCAGCGTCACGCTGATCTGGCCAGTTGTCTGGAAAGTCTGGGCAACCCGCGCGTGTTCGCCTTCACCACCAAAGGTTCGCGGCCGTTCCATGATGCCGCGTTCGTGCCCGGCGACGCGTTTCTGTTCGGCCCGGAAAGCCGTGGCCTGCCAGCGGACGTGCTCGACGCCCTGCCCGCCGAACAGCGCCTGCGCCTGCCGATGCGCGAAGGCTGCCGCAGCCTGAACCTGTCCAACACCGTGGCGGTCGCCGTGTACGAAGCGTGGCGGCAGAACGACTTCAAGTAACGCCGCAAAACAAATGTGGGAGCGAGCCTGCTCGCGATTACGGAGTGTCAGTCAACATTGATGTGTCTGACAGACCGCTTTCGCGAGCAGGCTCGCTCCCACATGGGTGAGGCTGAATCGTTATTGAACGGTCGGGGTCTCGCCGCTTTCCTGCATGCGCTGCAGCTCCTGCGCGTACAGGGCATCGAAGTTCACCGGGGCCAGCATCAGCGCCGGGAACGAGCCGCGGGTAACCAGGCTGTCCAGGGTTTCGCGGGCGTACGGGAACAGGATGTTCGGGCAGAACGCACCCAAGGTGTGGCTCATCGAAGCCGCGTCCAGATTCTTGATCAGGAAGATACCGGCCTGTTGCACTTCAGCGATGAAGGCCACTTCTTCACCGTTTTTCACGGTAACGGACAGGGTCAGCACCACTTCGTAGAAATCGCCTTCCAGCGCTTTCTGGCGAGTGTTCAGATCCAGACCGACCGCCGGATCCCACTGCTGGCGGAAGATCGCCGGGCTTTTCGGGGCTTCGAAGGACAGGTCGCGTACGTAGATGCGCTGCAAGGAAAATTGCGGTGCGGTTTCTTCTTCGCTGGCTGCAGTGTTCTGTTGGTCAGTCATCTCAGATCCTTATCGATCTTGGGTCTTTTAGGGAGTGCTGTACGTGGGTGCAGCCGTTCAGCCCTTGAGCAGCGCGTCGAGTTTGCCGGCGCGTTCCAGGGCGTATAAATCATCGCAACCGCCGATGTGCTTTGCGCCGATCCAGATCTGCGGCACGGACGTGCGCCCGGCCTTTTTGGTCATTTCGGCACGCAGCTGCGGCTTGCCATCGACCTTGATCTCTTCGAAGGCCACGCCTTTGCTGGCGAGCAGATGCTTGGCGCGCGAGCAGTAAGGGCAGTAATCGCTGGAGTAGACGATGACTTCGCTCATGTCATTTCACCAGCGGCAGGTTGTCGCCTTTCCAGCTGGAAATCCCGCCGGACAGCTTGGCGGCGGTGAAGCCGGACTTCATCAGCTCGCGGGCGTGAGTACCGGCGGTCTGACCGAGGGCGTCGACCAGAATGATGGTCTTGGCCTTGTGTTTTTCCAGCTCGCCGACGCGGGCGGCCAGTTTGTCTTGCGGGATGTTCACCGCGCCGACGATGTGGCCAGCGGCATAATCCTTGGCCGGACGGATGTCCACCACCACGCCTGCGTCTTTATTGACCAGTGCGGTCAGCTCGCCGGTGCTCAGGCTCTTGCCGCCGCCCTGCATCGTGTGCGCCAGCAACAGAGCCAGAAGTACGACGAAGATACCGACAAGAATGTAGTGGTTAGTGGCAAATTCAATCAGGTGAGCAACCATCGAAGGAGGTTCCAGGGCGTTAAAATGTCGGCCAGTATACACAGCCACTATGGTCGGCCAAACCCCGTCCGGCGGTGACGCGGTCGGAACTTCGCTTTAAACTCCAACTCCGTTTTCCATCGCCCTCTTCTTTATCAGCCACGAGTGGATTCCATGACGACTACGCCCAAACCTTTGGTCCTGATGATTCTCGACGGCTTCGGTCACAGCGACAGCCCCGAATCCAATGCCGTGTTCGCGGCGAAGAAACCTGTGCTGGATCGTCTGTGGGCCACGGTGCCGAACGGCTTGATTTCGGGCAGCGGCATGGACGTCGGCCTGCCGGACGGCCAGATGGGCAACTCCGAAGTCGGCCATATGAACCTCGGCGCCGGGCGCGTGGTGTATCAGGACTTCACCCGCGTGACCAAAGCGATCCGCGACGGCGAATTCTTCGAAAACCCGACCATCTGCGCCGCTGTCGATAAAGCCGTGGCCGCCGGCAAAGCCGTGCACTTCATGGGCCTGCTGTCCGATGGCGGCGTGCACAGCCACCAGGATCACCTGATCGCCATGGCCGAACTGGCCTTCAAGCGCGGCGCCGAAAAAATCTACCTGCACGCCTTTCTCGATGGCCGCGACACGCCGCCGAAAAGCGCCGCTTCGTCGATCGAACTGCTCGACGCGACTTTCCAGGCCCTCGGCAAAGGCCGGATCGCCAGCATCATCGGCCGCTATTTCGCCATGGACCGTGACAACCGTTGGGATCGCGTCGCCCAGGCCTATAACCTGATCGTCGACGGCAATGGCGAATTCAACGCCGCCACCGCTCAGGAAGGTCTCGAAGCCGCCTACGCCCGTGGCGAAAGCGACGAATTCGTCAAAGCCACTTCCATCGGTGAGCCGGTGAAAGTTGAAGACGGCGACGCCGTGGTGTTCATGAACTTCCGTGCCGACCGCGCCCGCGAGCTGACCCGCGTGTTCGTCGAAGACGATTTCAAGGAATTCGCGCGCGCCCGCCAGCCAAAACTGGCCGGTTTCGTCATGCTTACCCAGTACGCCGCAAGCATTCCGGCACCGTCGGCCTTCGCCGCCGGCAGCCTGGAAAACGTTCTCGGTGATTACCTGGCGAAAAACGGCAAGACCCAGCTGCGCATCGCTGAAACCGAAAAATACGCCCACGTGACCTTCTTCTTTTCCGGCGGTCGTGAAGAACCGTTCCCGGGCGAAGAGCGCATCCTGATCCCGTCGCCAAAAGTCGCGACTTATGACTTGCAGCCGGAAATGAGCGCCCCGGAAGTCACTGACCGTATCGTCGACGCCATCGAAAACCAGCGCTACGACGTGATCGTGGTCAACTACGCCAACGGCGACATGGTTGGCCACAGCGGCGTGTTCGACGCGGCGGTCAAAGCGGTCGAGTGCCTGGACACCTGCGTCGGTCGCATCGTTGAAGCACTGGAAAAGGTCGGCGGCGAAGCACTGATCACGGCTGACCACGGCAACGTCGAGCAAATGGCCGATGAATCCACCGGTCAGGCGCACACCGCGCACACCACCGAGCCGGTGCCGTTCATCTACGTCGGCAAACGCGACCTGAAAGTGCGCGAAGGCGGCGTGCTGGCGGACGTGGCACCGACCATGCTGATGCTGCTGGGTCTGGAAAAACCGGCGGAGATGACCGGGACTTCGATCCTGGTCTGAGCCGAATCCGGAAAACACCGCAAAAACCCTGTGGGAGCTGGCTTGCCAGCGATAGCAATCTGACAGCCAGCATTTATGTTGAATGTGCAGCCGCCATCGCTGGCAAGCCAGCTCCCACAGTGGTTTGTGCTGGGTTCGAAGATTATTTTCAGCTGTATCTTCAGCCAGTTATCACACAGCCCCAATTGGGCGTTTTTTTTGCAGCCTCGGGCGGGCATACTAGGCCGTCCTCTACCCTGGTGCCGCCCGCCCCTATGCTTCGCGTCCTGATCGCCCTTGCTCTGACCTGTCTGCTCCAGCCGGCCTTCGCCGACGAGCGCGCGCAAACCCAACAGCAGTTGGACGCCACGCGTCAGGATATCGCCGAGCTGAAAAAACTCTTGGGCAAGCTGCAGGAAGAAAAGTCCGGCGTGCAGAAAGAGCTCAAGGGCACTGAAACCGAGATGGGCAAGCTGCAGAAGCAGGTCGACGCGCTGCAGAAAGAACTGCAGAAAAGCGAATCCGAGCTACAGCGGCTCGATGCAGAGAAAAAAAAACTCCAGAGCGCGCGCACTGAACAGCAGCGACTGATCGCCATTCAGGCGCGAGCGGCGTACCAGAACGGCCGCCAGGAATACCTCAAGCTGCTGCTCAATCAGCAGAACCCCGAGAAGTTCGCCCGCACCCTCACGTATTACGACTACCTGAGCCAGGCACGCCTGGAGCAGTTGAAGAACTTCAACGAAACCCTGCGCCAGCTGGCCAATGTCGAAAAAGACATCGGCCTGCAGCAAGCGCAGTTGCTGGTGCAGAAAAGCGACCTCGACACGCAGCGCGAAGCACTCGAGAAAGTCCGCAAGGAACGCCAGCAGGTCCTTGCCAAACTCAATGACGACGTCAAGGCCCGCGACCAGAAACTCGCCGCCCGCGAGCAGGATCAGGCAGACCTGTCTAAAGTCCTTAAAACCATTGAAGAAACCCTGGCCCGTCAGGCTCGTGAGGCAGAAGAAGCGCGGCAGAAAGCGCTGATCGCCCAGCAGGAAGCGGAAAAAAAGCGTTTGCGTGAGGCGCAGGCTGATAACAGCGACGCCCCACGAAAACCCGCCAGATCAAGCCCCGGCGCGCTGGTATCGAGCAGCGGCGAAACCTTTGGCGGGCCATTTGCTGCGACCCGGGGAAAACTTCCGTGGCCGGTTGATGGTCGATTACTCGCACGCTTCGGTGAAAGCCGTGGCGACGACGCCCGCACCAAGTGGGATGGCGTGATGATCAGCGCTTCCGCCGGCAGCCAGGTGCACGCCGTACACGGCGGGCGCGTGGTGTTCGCCGATTGGCTGCGCGGTGCCGGTTTGCTGGTGATTCTCGATCACGGCAACGGTTTTCTGAGTCTTTACGGCCACAACCAGACGCTGCTCAAGTCGGCGGGTGATGTGGTCAAGGCTGGCGAGTCGATTTCCACTGTCGGTAACAGTGGCGGTCAGGACACGCCAGCGCTGTATTTCGCAATTCGTCAGCAGGGTCACCCGAGTGATCCGGCGCAATGGTGTCGTGCGCAAGGATAAGCGCACCATCTAATTCAGGAGTTCGTTCGACATGCTGCATTTGTCCCGCCTTACCTCGCTGGCCCTGACGATCGCCCTGGTGATCGGCGCGCCTCTGGCGTTCGCCGCGCAACCGGCCCCGACCGTCGCTCCGGCAGGCACTGCCGCGACCGCCAAGGCGCCGTTGCCGCTGGAAGAGCTGCGCACCTTCGCCGAGGTCATGGACCGGATCAAAGCCGCGTACGTCGAGCCTGTGGACGACAAGACTCTGCTGGAAAACGCGATCAAGGGCATGCTCAGCAACCTCGATCCGCATTCGGCCTACCTTGGCCCGGAAGATTTCACCGAGCTGCAGGAAAGCACCAGCGGTGAATTCGGCGGCCTGGGCATCGAAGTCGGCGCCGAGGACGGCTTCATCAAGGTTGTCTCGCCGATCGACGACACCCCGGCGTCGAAGGCCGGCATTCAGGCTGGCGACTTCATCGTCAAGATCAACGGCCAGCCAACCCGCGGCCAGACCATGACCGAAGCCGTCGACAAGATGCGCGGCAAGATCGGCCAGAAAATCACCCTGACCCTGGTTCGCGATGGCGGCACGCCGTTCGATGTGACCCTGGCCCGTGCAGTGATTCAGGTGAAAAGCGTCAAGGCGCAACTGCTGGAATCGGGCTACGGCTACATCCGCATCACCCAGTTCCAGGTCAAGACCGGCGAAGAAGTCTCCAAGGCTCTGGCCAAACTGCGCAAGGACAACGGCAAGAAGCTCAACGGCATCATTCTCGACCTGCGCAACAACCCGGGCGGCGTACTGCAATCGGCAGTGGAAGTGGTCGACCACTTCATCACCAAAGGCCTGATCGTCTACACCAAGGGCCGCATCGCCAACTCCGAATTGCGCTTCTCCGCCACCGGCAAGGACGAAAGCGAAGCGGTACCGATGGTCGTGCTGATCAACGGTGGCAGTGCCTCGGCTTCGGAAATCGTCGCCGGCGCCCTGCAGGACCAGAAGCGTGCCGTGGTCATGGGCACCACCAGTTTCGGCAAGGGCTCGGTGCAGACCGTGCTGCCGCTGAACAACGACCGCGCGCTGAAGATCACCACCGCGCTGTACTTCACGCCGAACGGCCGCTCGATCCAGGCTCAGGGCATCGTGCCGGACATCGAAGTGCGCCGCGCGAAGATCACCAACGAAGCCGACAGCGAATACTTCAAGGAAGCCGATCTGCAAGGTCATTTGGGCAACGGCAACGGCGGCGCCGACAAACCGAGCGGTTCCGGCGGCAAGGCCAAAGCGATGCCGCAGGATGACGATTACCAGCTGGCCCAGGCCCTGAGCCTGCTCAAAGGCCTGAGCATCACCTCCGGCCGCTGAGGATGTTGCTCCGCGCACTCTGCGTCCTGTTGTGCTGTCTGGCGGGCTTTGCCCAAGCAGAGTCCGCCATCTCTTCCCCGCACAAGGCCTACCTGACATTGATCATCGATGACCTGGGGCAGAACCTGCCCCGGGATCGTCGCGTGCTCGCCCTGCCCGGCCCGGTCACGGCGGCGATCATGCCCGACACCCCCCACGCCAGCGAATTTGCCCGCGAAGCCCATCGCGCCGGCAAGATCGTCATCCTGCACATGCCCATGGATCCGGCCACCGGGCCGTACGCCTGGCACCCCGAACTGCCCATCGAAGAGCTGCAGAAACGCCTGAATGCCGCGTTTGAAAAAGTCCCGTTCACCGCCGGCATCAACAATCACATGGGCAGCCGCATGACCGCGCAGCCTGCGGCGATGGCGTGGTTGATGGGCGAATTGCAGCGTCGGCACAAGTTCTTCGTCGACAGCCGCACCAGCGCTCAAACGGTCGCTGCGCAGCAGGCGCAGAAAATCGATCTGGCCAGCGTTTCCAGAGACGTGTTTCTCGATGATGAGCGCACCGAAGCGGCCATTGCCAATCAGTTGCAGACCGCAATCGCCCTGGCGCACAAACAGGGCTCAGCGGTGATGATCGGCCATCCGTATCCGCAGACCCTGGCGGTGCTGGAGCGCGAATTACCCAAGCTCAAAGCGCAAGGCATCGACTGGATCGATATCCGGCAGATGATCAGCGTGCGCAGCAATCGGGCCATGGCTGGGCATGGCAAGGACGGCGTTTACCGGTAAAACCCTGTGACGCTGGCACATACATAGTTACCACCCGATAACCGTCCCCGTTTCCGATAGTGCGACCTGCAACAGGTCGCGACGCCCTCGCGTCGCTTTCAACTATCAGGAATCATCATGATTATCGAAGACAATATTGCAGCGCTGCCACGGCAAATGGAACCGATCATCCAGGACAACCTGCTGATCAACTTCACCACGGAATTCAATCGGGTCTGGAGCAGCAACGGCTCGAAAGCGAAACCCGCCACCTTCTGGCGCCCTGCCCCCGCTCCGGATGCACTGCCGGGCTATTTCCAGCTGGGCGATATGCTGATCCCCGGCGATGCCAATATCAACGGCGAAGTAGTCGCGGCCGTGGTCTGCGAGAGGGA
Organism: Pseudomonas sp. Sample_14; assembly: GCF_004307515.1. Classification (NCBI taxonomy): domain Bacteria; kingdom Pseudomonadati; phylum Pseudomonadota; class Gammaproteobacteria; order Pseudomonadales; family Pseudomonadaceae; genus Pseudomonas; species Pseudomonas sp. Sample_14. The sequence continues at coordinate 38,399 of NZ_RCOC01000093.1, forward strand.
TTTGAAAGGAGTCGAAAACGCCAGAGGCAAGGCACTGGCGCGTCCTGTCGATTTTGAACTGGCCTGGAAAGAAACCGGGGCGCCCAATGTTGCGCGCCTGTCGATCTGGCGCCCTTTGGCACCTGTCGGTTACGTCGCCTTGGGCCAAGTCTGCACCACCGATCATTGCAAACCTTCGCTCAACTCAGTGCGTTGCGTCAGGGTCGACCTCGTCGTCGCGGCGAACCTCGGCGAGTTGATCTGGAATGACAAAGGTAGCGGCGCCAAAATGAGTTTCAGTGCCTACGCCATCGAACCGCCGACTGCGGCAGCAGGCGAAATCCTGTTTGCAGCGGGCACATTCGCCGGCATTCAGGGCTACAGCAAGCCTGCGGCACCTTCATCGGCGTACGCGTTGCGCATGCAGATCCCTGTGCAACTGAGCGAACCACCGCAGGTTCCGGTTCTCGGTGGCTATGCCAAGCCAGCCGAAAGCGAACCCGCCACAGTCACACATGTTGCCCGCCTGCCCTGGTTCGCGGTGCGAGACCATGCGCATCCCGGTGAGCAGTTTCGCAACTCACCTTACTATGCACTCAAGAGGACCGACCAATACGTGCTCATCGGTTATGAGCGCAATGAGGCAGACACATACCGCGCGAGAAAATGGACTGCGCCGCGCGCGCAGAGCGCCGTGACGATGCGGATGTTCCATAGCTTCACCGCGATGGAAATTGTAAAAGCCTGGCCATCCGCGCCTCTGAGCGACATCCGCATGACCAGATTCTCGGCTTGCCTGCCGAAGGCCCTGACCCACACTGAAGCGTCTTCCAACGGCTGGCACGAGCTGCGACCGCAGATCGTGATTGCCATGGTGCCAAAACAATCAGCCGTAGCGGTCTATCAGATGCAAAGCCATTACGAACTGGTGAGGGAAGACGGTACTCAAGTGGCGGTCGATTTCGGCTATACCGACGACTCCAGCGTTCTGCTGACGCAATACCCGCCGCAATCCATCGAGTCAGTCAGTTCGTGCCCATCGCTGACGTCGGATATCCCCGCTGAGACAGGCATCGACAGCACCAGCGTAGAAGCGCTGCCATCGCCTGATCTGGATGTGGTCACAGATAGCGCGCCATGATTTCATCGACCACGCCTTCCTTGCGCAACTGATCCAGCGCGGTCTGCAACCTGGCGACGACGTCATCGGAAACATCCTTGTTCAGCGCCAGGTACAACTCGGCGCTGTTGAAGCGCAGCACGGTCTTCAGACCGGTCACGCCATCCTGCCGTGCCAGATAACGGCCGGCAGGATCACCCGTGGCCCACAGATCGATCTGGCCATTGAGCAGCTTTTTAGCGTTGTCCTGATCGCGCAGCACCACCACTGGTTTGAGGCCTTGCTTGGTGAGTGTCTCGGCAATCGCATCCCCCTTGTAGGCGCCGATCTTGTATTTGCGCGCGTCGTTGAGGGTGTCGAGGGTGATCTTGCTGTCAGCCTTGGCCAGCAGAATCCAGTCATCCGGGCCGATCGGGCCGACCCATTTGAACAGTCTTTCGCGATCGGGCAGGCGCGCCATAACGAAGGCCCCGTAACCGGGATTTTCCAGGGCGAGCTTGTAGACACGTTCCCAGGGGAAACGCAGGGTCAGGCTGTAGGTGAGGCCGGCGCGCTGGAACATCTCGCGAACGATGTCCGTGGCAATGCCGTTGATGTTGTCGCCCTGGGCGAAATTCTTGCCATTCTTCGCCATGTTGTACGGCGGGAAATTTTCGGTGAGCAGCACCAGATCGGTGTCGGGACTGGTTTCGGCCCGGGCATTGCTGATGAACAACAACGAGGCGCTGGCGAGAACAACAAGCAGGCGTTTGATCATGTCGGGCTACCGGAATCCATGGCGTGCCCAAGAGTGCCTTGGGCGCGCCATGCTGTCCACTGGCCTGTACGCTTTAGCGCATGACGATGCCGCGATGCGACATGTAGGCTTTGGCTTCCTGCACGGTGTATTCGCCGAAGTGGAAAATACTTGCCGCCAGCACCGCACTGGCATGGCCTTCGAGAATGCCGTCGGCCAGATGCTGCAAATTGCCGACGCCACCGGAAGCGATCACCGGAATGCCCAGCGCGTCGCTGATGGCGCGGGTCACGCCGAGGTCGAAGCCGTTTTTCATGCCGTCCTGATCCATGCTGGTCAGGAGGATTTCGCCAGCACCGAGGCCTTCCATTTTCTTCGCCCACTCGACCGCGTCGAGGCCGGTCGGCTTGCGCCCGCCGTGGGTGAAGATTTCCCAGCGCGGGGTTTCGCCGGGGCCGGAGACTTTCTTGGCGTCGATGGCGACGACGATGCACTGCGAGCCGAAATGCTGCGCGGCTTCGCCAACGAACTCCGGATTGAACACGGCGGCGGTGTTGATCGACACCTTGTCCGCGCCTGCATTGAGCAGGTTGCGGATGTCCTGCACGGTACGCACGCCACCGCCGACGGTCAGCGGAATGAACACCTGGCTGGCCATGCGCTCGACGGTATGCAGCGTAGTGTCACGACCATCGACGCTGGCGGTGATGTCGAGAAAGGTAATCTCGTCGGCGCCCTGCTCGTCGTAGCGACGGGCGATTTCCACCGGGTCACCGGCGTCGCGGATGTTCTCGAACTTCACACCTTTGACGACCCGGCCGTTGTCCACGTCCAGGCAAGGGATGATGCGTTTGGCCAGCGCCATGGTCAGTCCTCAGCCTTGGTACGAATCGCAGAAAGCTTGCGCTTCGGCGACGTCGAGAGTGCCTTCGTAGATCGCCCGGCCGGTAATCGCGCCGATGATGCCCGGTGCCTTGGCGTCGAGCAGCGACTTGATGTCACCCAGGTTATGGATGCCGCCGGAAGCGATCACCGGAATCCTGGTGGCAGCGGCCAGCGCAGCGGTGAACGGTACGTTGCAGCCCTGCATCATGCCGTCTTTGGCAATGTCGGTATAAACGATCGAGGACACGCCGTCGGCTTCGAACTGCTTGGCCAGGTCAATGACCTGCACGGTGCTGATCTCAGCCCAGCCGTCGGTGGCGACGAAACCGTCTTTCGCATCCAGACCGACAATGATCTTGCCCGGAAACGCACGGCAGGCTTCAGCAACGAACGCCGGATCTTTCACGGCTTTGGTGCCGATGATCACGTAGCTCACGCCAGCCTTGACGTAATGCTCGATGGTTTCCAGCGAACGGATACCGCCGCCAATCTGGATCGGCAGGGTCGGGTAACGCTTGGCGATTGCGGTAACCACTTCGCCGTTGACCGGCTGACCTTCGAACGCGCCGTTCAGGTCGACCAGATGCAGACGACGGCAACCGCCCTCCACCCACTTGGCAGCCATGCTCACCGGGTCATCGGAGAACACCGTGGAATCTTCCATGCGGCCCTGGCGCAGACGTACGCAGGCACCGTCTTTGAGATCGATAGCGGGAATAATCAGCATCTGGCAAACCTTAAAATTGGAATGTTCAGCTTGGCTCGGGAATCAGTTTTTCTCGAGCGCCCACAGGTCGCTTTCGATGCTTTCAAACCGTTCCTTGAGGTGGGTCTGCACATCGAAAATCGCCCTGTTGTAATAGTGCGGAGCAATCTCGCGGGTAAACAGCTCAAGAATTTCCGCCGCCTCGAACGAACCCAGGTCCAATTCGAAACGATCTTCCATGAACCGCTGAATCTTGCGACTGGCCTCGCTCTCCTGCTCGGGAGTGAGGGTCAGAATCGGCGGTTTGGATTTCTTGACAGCCATCTACCAGCGACCGTCCCACGCAGCGAAGTTCTGCAGCAGTTGCAGGCCGTGGGTATGGCTTTTCTCCGGGTGGAACTGCACGGCGAAACGCGAACCGTCGGCCAGCGCTGCGGCGAAATCGACACCGTAATGACCGCTGCCTACCACCTGCCGCGCATTGGCGGCGGCGATGTAGTAGCTGTGCACGAAGTAGAAACGCGCCAGATCCGGGATGTCATGCCACAACGGGTGACTGATGTTCTGCTTCACCTCGTTCCAGCCCATGTGCGGGACCTTCAGGTGCTCGCCGTCTTCGTGCAGATCCTTGCCGAAGAATTTCACCGCGCCCGGAAACAGGCCGATGCAGTCGACGCCGGCGTTCTCTTCGCTGGTATCGAGCAGGGCTTGCATGCCGACACAGATGCCGAGGAACGGCCGATCCTGGCTGACCTCACGGACCAGCGAATCGAAGCCGAGGCGACGGATCTCCGCCATGCAATCGCGAATCGCGCCAACGCCCGGGAATACCACGCGGTCGGCTTCACGAATTACGTTCGCATCGCTGGTGATCAGCACCTTGCCGGCGCCGACGTGCTCAAGAGCCTTGGCCACCGAGTGCAGATTGCCCATGCCGTAGTCGATAACTGCAACCGTCTGCATTACAGAACGCCTTTGGTCGATGGCATTTGCCCGGCCATGCGCTCGTCCAGCTCTACGGCCATGCGCAGCGCGCGGCCGAAAGCCTTGAACACGGTTTCGATCTGGTGGTGAGTGTTGGTGCCGCGCAGGTTGTCGATGTGCACGCTGACCAGCGCGTGGTTGACGAAGCCCTGGAAGAATTCCTGGAACAGGTCAACGTCGAAACCGCCGACGGTAGCGCGGGTGTACGGCACGTGCATCTGCAGGCCCGGGCGACCGGAGAAATCGATTACCACGCGCGACAGCGCTTCATCGAGCGGCACGTAGGCATGGCCGTAGCGACGGATGCCTTTTTTGTCGCCGATGGCTTTGGCGAAGGCTTGGCCGAGGGTGATACCGACGTCTTCCACCGTATGGTGGTCGTCGATATGCAGATCGCCCTTGCATTCGATATCCAGGTCGATCAACCCGTGACGGGCGATCTGATCCAGCATGTGCTCAAGAAAAGGTACACCGATATCGAATCGGGCCTTTCCGGTGCCATCAAGGTTGATCGAGGCTTTGATCTGGGTTTCCAGAGTGTCGCGCTCGACAGACGCCTTACGTTCGGCCATCACCAGCTCCGCAAAATCATTGGGCGAAAAAGGCAGCCATTATAGGCACGCAGGAGGCAAACAGAAACACGAGAGGTGAGATGCCTGACGGATAGAACGCCCGGCTGTCGCGGGTAGACATGTCCATACAAGCCAGTACAGGCATGCCATAAACGAATGTGGGAGCGAGCCTGCTCGCGAATGCGGCACGCCAGCCAACATGGATGTCGACTGGTGCTCCGTCTTCGCGAGCAGGCTCGCTCCCACAGGTTCGGTGTTTATTCAGCTAACACCTTAGTGAAACAGTACCGCCGTCTTCTGCAGGGTCACCCACACACCCCACGCCAACGGAATACCCACCACCAGCCATGCCGCGATCGCCAGAGGCTTGGTGCCCGGCGCTGCTTTCCACTCCAGAACGGTGCTGGCATCGGCACCCTTGTCGTGGCCCAGCGCCTGTTCGGCGGCCAGTTCGGCGTCGGTCATGAAGTACTTGTCGGCCACCGGGCGCACCATCAGGTTGCACAGGAAGCCCAGCACCAGCAGGCCGGCGAGGATGTACAGGGTGATGTCGTAAGCGGCAGCGCGTTCCACGCCGATGCTCAACTGATATTCACGCAGGTAGTTGACCAGCACCGGACCGAGCACGCCGGCAGCGGCCCAGGCAGTCAGCAGACGACCGTGGATCGCACCGACCATCTGCGTACCGAACAGGTCGGCCAGATACGCCGGAACGGTGGCAAAACCACCGCCGTACATCGACAGGATGATGCAGAACGCCGCCACGAACAGCGCAACGTTGCCCAGATGGCCCATGTTCGGAATCAGCGCGTACAGGGCAAAACCCAGCGCGAAGAACACGAAGTAAGTGTTCTTGCGGCCCAGGTAGTCGGAGAACGAGGCCCAGAAGAACCGGCCACCGATGTTGAACAGGCTCAGCAGACCAGTGAAGCCCGCTGCGATCGCCGCGATCGAGGCCAGTTGGCCAGCGTCGAGTTGACCGAACGGCACATCGACGCCCAGCAGTTTGCCGCCGAACACTTCCTGCAACAGTGGCGAAGCCATGCCGAGGATACCGATACCCGCCGACACGTTCAGGCACAGCACCAGCCAGACCAGACGGAATTGCGGAGTTTTCCACGCTACGTTCACGTGGACGTGACGGTTGGTGATCATGGCATTGGAAGCTTTCTTCGCCGGAGCGGTCCAGCCTTCAGGTTTCCAGCCGGTTGGCGGCACGCGGTAGGACAGTGCGCCACCGATCATGAACACGAAGTAAATGGCCGCCATGGCCACGAAGCTCTGCCATACGCCCACGCCTTCTGGCGATGCGAAGTGGCTCATCAGTGCAGTCGCCAGTGGTGCGCCGACCATCGCGCCGCCACCGAAGCCCATGATCGCCATGCCGGTCGCCATGCCGCGCTTGTCCGGGAACCACTTGATCAGGGTCGACACCGGCGAGATATAGCCCAGGCCCAGACCGATACCGCCGATCACGCCGGAGCCGATCCACATCAGCCAGATCTGGTGGGTATAGATACCCAGCGCGGAAATCAGCAGACCGCCGCACCAGCACAAGGCCGAGACCACGCCCGCTTTACGAGGCCCGGCGTGTTCCAGCCAGCCACCCCAGATCGCTGCCGAGCAGCCGAGGAAGATGAAGAACAGCGTGTAGATCCAGCCGAGCATGGAGATCGGCCAGTCGCAGTTCGACGAAAATACCTGTGCGATGAAGCTCATGTCCGGCGCGCAAGCCACCGGCGCGGTAACGCCGAGTGCCTTGGACAGCGGCAGCCAGAACACCGAGAAGCCGTAGGCCATGCCGATGCACAGGTGAATGGCCAAAGCGGCCGGTGGAACCAGCCAGCGGTTGAAACCGGGCTTGGCGATGATGCGTTCCTTGGACAGGAACGCAGGCTGGTCGGCTTTGAGGCCGTCCGCCGTGATGCTCGTGCTCATTGTGTATCCCCCAATTGTTAGTATGGTTCGCCAGCCACTGCTCACCCTCGGCCTTATGCACGCAGGCATGACCGTTTTTTTAGGTGAAGCTCCTTGAAGGCGCGACGTTAAGTCGCAGACGGGCGGACGAACTGGCGAAGGTTACCATTCTCAGGTGACAGAAAAACCAAACTGATATCACCTTTTTTCAAGTCATCTGTTCTCGTACGACTGGGGAAGCCGCCAACCCCGCGTCTGCAAAGGCACCACGCCGTTTGCTACTTGTCCCATTTATGCGTGCGAAAAGTTACCCGTCGCCTGGGCGTGACTGAACGACTGGTGAACCAAGCGCAAAAAATGGCGTCGCAAGCGTGGGCCGGATTGCACCCTCTGGCGCCCGCCGGGCATCCTCAAGCGCAGGCCCTGTGGCGAAGTTGCAGGTGCCGCCGCCGACCCTCGGCAGATGACGCCACACCGAACCGGGTGCCGGCAGCGCTATACTCCCCGGCCATATGACCAATTCGACTAACTACAAGGACTCGCCCATGAAAGCGTTCGGCAAAATCCTGGGTCTGGTACTTCTCGGGCTGTTGCTGATCATTGTGGCGGCAGGCTTTGCCCTGACCCACCTCTTCGATCCCAACGACTATAAAGACGAGATCCGCCAGATTGCCCGCGACAAGGCCCACATCGAGCTGACGCTCAATGGCGATATCGGCTGGAGCCTGTTCCCGTGGCTCGGCCTGGAATTGCACGAAGCCAGCGTCGCCACCCTGGCCAAACCTGCCGAACCGTTTGCCGACTTGCAGATGCTCGGCCTGTCCGTGCGCGTGCTGCCGCTGTTGCGCCGCGAAGTGCAGATGAGTGACGTGCGCGTCGAAGGCCTCAACCTGCGCCTGAACCGTGACAAGAACGGCCACGGCAACTGGGAAGACATCGGCAAGGTGCCTGTGGCGCCGGGGGCGACTCCACCGGCCACAGCGGGCGCGACCGCCAGCGAGCCGACCCTCGCCGTGGAAAAACCGGCGCAACCGATCCGCCTCGACATCGACAGCCTGACCGTCAACAACGCCCGCGTTGAATACACCGATGAGCTGACCGGCAAGCAGTTCAGTGCCGAAAGCATTCAGTTGAGCACCGGCCCGGTACACGATTCGACCAATATCCCGGTGAAAGCCACCGCGTTCCTTGGCACCAACCAACCGGTACTGCGCGTGCGCACCGAGCTCAACGGCGAGCTGCGCTTCGAGCGCGCCTTGCAGCGTTACAAGTTCGAAGACCTGAAGCTGACCGGCGAGCTCGCTGGCGATCCGCTGCAAGGCAAAACCATGACCTTCTCTGCTCAGGGCCAGTTATTGCTGGACAAGGCAGCGAACGTCGCCGAATGGACCGGCATCAAGATTTCCGCCAACCAGTTGCGCGCATTGGGCGAGCTGAAAGCCAACGACCTCGACAAGACGCCACAGATCAGCGGCGGCATTTCCATTGCCCAGTTCGATCTGGCGAAATTCGTCGACAGCATCGGCCAGACACTGCCGGCGATGGGCGAAGGCAGCCTGAGCAAGGTCGAACTGGTCAGCCGCGTTGCTGCCACTCCGACCAGCCTGTCGTTCGACAACATCAACCTGAAACTCGATGACAGCAGCTTCAGCGGCCGCATCGCCATCGAGGACTTCGCCAAACAGTCGCTGCGCGCGATTCTCAAGGCCGACACGTTCAACGTCGACCGCTACCTGCCACCGAAATCGGCTCAGGCCAATAGCGCGACGCAGACGCGTCAGGCCGAAGTCGCCAGCACCGAGGCCGGCGCCGTCGCAGGCACCACGCCGCTGCCGGACAAACCGAGCAAAACCGCCTGGAGCACCGAGCGTCTGCTGCCGGTCGAACGCCTGGCCAAACTCGACGTGGACGCCGATCTGACTTTCGGCCAACTGACCCTCGACAAACTGCCGATCCAGAACGCCGCGCTCAAAGCCACCGGCCAGGGCGGCCTGCTGACGCTGACTAACCTGAGCGGTGATCTGTACAACGGCGGCTTCGTCGCCAACGGCACACTCGACGTGCGCCCAAGCGCGCCGGTACTGAACCTGCAGACCCGGCTCAATCGCGTCCCGGCGGAAAAAATTATCGAAAGCCAAGGCAAGAATCCGCCGGTCAAAGGTCTGGTAACGCTGACCAGCAGCCTCACCGGCAGCGGCAACAGCCAACAGGCGTTGATCGATACGCTGAACGGCAACGCCAGTTTCGTCATCAACAACGGCGTGCTGCTCAACGCCAACCTTGAACAGCAATTGTGCAAAGGCATCGCCACCCTCAATCGCAAATCCCTCAGCGGCGAGCCACGGGGCAAGGACACGCCGTTCGAAGAGCTCAAGGGCAACCTGACCGTGCGCAACGGCGTCGCCAGCAACCCCGACCTGAAAGTGCGCATCCCCGGCATGACGGTCAACGGTGACGGCGACATCGACCTGCGCGTGCTCGGCATGGATTACCGCGTCGGCATCATCGTCGAGGGCGACACCAGCGCCATGCCCGACCCGGCCTGTCAGGTCGGCGAGAAGTTCGTCGGCATCGAGTGGCCACTGCGCTGCCGTGGCCCGCTGGAACTGGGCGCCAAGGCCTGCCGCGTCGACAATGACCGTCTCGGTCAGGTCGCCAGCAAGATGGCTGGCAACAAGCTCAGCGAGAAAATCGACGAAAAACTGGGCGATAAAGTCAGCCCGGAATTGAAAGACGCGTTGAAGGGGCTGTTCAAGCGATGACAGCAGAGCAATTTTCCACGGCGGTGCTGGAGTGGTTCGACCGCCATGGCCGCCACGATTTGCCGTGGCAGCAGGACATCAATCCATATCGGGTCTGGGTGTCCGAGATCATGTTGCAGCAGACCCAGGTCAGCACCGTGCTCAATTACTTCGAACGCTTCATGGCGGCGCTGCCAACCGTCGATGCGCTGGCCGCAGCGCCGGAAGACGAGGTGCTGCACCTGTGGACCGGGCTGGGTTACTACACTCGCGCACGCAACCTGCAGAAGACCGCGAAGATCGTCGTCAGCCAGTACGCTGGCGAATTCCCGCGCGACGTGGAAAAACTCACCGAGCTGCCGGGCATCGGCCTGTCCACCGCCGGGGCGATCGCCAGCATCAGCATGGGCCTGCGCGCGCCGATCCTCGATGGCAACGTCAAACGCGTGCTGGCGCGCTTCACCGCGCAAGAGGGCTACCCCGGCGAACCGAAGGTGGCCAAACAACTCTGGGCCAACGCCGAGCGCTTCACCCCGCACGATCGGGTCAACGCCTACACCCAGGCGATGATGGATCTTGGCGCCACACTCTGCACGCGCAGCAAGCCGAGCTGTCTGCTGTGCCCGCTCAAGCGTGGCTGTGAAGCGCACATGCTTGGCCTGGAAACCCGTTATCCGATTCCCAAGCCGCGCAAGGCCATCCCGCAGAAACGCACGCTGATGCCAATGCTGGCCAACGGCGAAGGTGCGATTCTGCTTTATCGCCGCCCGTCGACGGGACTGTGGGGCGGTTTGTGGAGCCTGCCGGAACTGGACGACCTGGAAGATCTGCAACATCTGGCCGATCAGCACTCGCTGACCATGGGCCAGCAGCAGGCGCTGCCGAGCCTGGTTCACACCTTCAGCCATTTCCAGTTGTCCATCGAACCGTGGCTGGTTCAGGTACAGGAAGCCAGCCATCACGTGGCCGAGGCCGACTGGCTCTGGTATAACCTCGCCACCCCGCCGCGCCTGGGCCTTGCTGCCCCGGTCAAGACCTTGCTTGAGCGCGCGGCCGCCGTCTTGAATGCAGGAGAATCGACATGACCCGCACCGTAATGTGCCGCAAGTACAAAGAAGAACTGCCCGCGCTGGAACGCGCCCCTTTCCCGGGTGCCAAGGGCCAGGACATTTTCGACCACGTCTCGGCCAAGGCCTGGGCCGACTGGCAGAAACACCAGACCCTGCTGATCAACGAAAAGCGCCTGAACATGATGAACGCCGAAGATCGCAAATACCTGCAGGGCGAAATGGACAAGTACTTCTCCGGCGAGGAATACGCCAAGGCCGAAGGCTACGTGCCGCCAGCCGAATAACCGGTATATTTCGTAAGCGACGGAATTAATTTAAGAAATTTTCAAAAAGTCGTTGACGTAAATCCGAAAAACCCTTTTAATGCGCCCCGTTGCCCAGATAGCTCAGTCGGTAGAGCAGGGGATTGAAAATCCCCGTGTCGGCGGTTCGATTCCGTCTCTGGGCACCAAATACCGAAAACCCTGAATCGCAAGATTCAGGGTTTTTTTTATGCCTGCGATTTGATCCACCTCCCCTCTTCCCCCTTCGATACACCCCTGCATTCCAGCTGTACTGGAAAAAAACCGAAATCTGTATCTCTCCGCGCAGATGGCGTTTCGCCAATACTTTGCGCAAGCCTTGGCGAGCCAATGACTGGCTCTACTTTGCGCCCCGCAACACTCTGGACTCCTGTAGCCCTCAGAGCGCAAAACCTGATTTTTTGAATCGATCGGCGTCGCCCGCAAGGTCACTTCCTGTCCAGCGAAAAATCTGAACCCAACCCACAGGCGAACTGCAGTTAGTGCTTTTCAAACATTCCAGGATGAATGCTGGCGCCCCCGTGCGCCCGGCAAAAGAGCGAAACGGACGACGTATGATCAAGCAACTTATCAATGAAGACAGTTATGTGCAGATCGGCGATCTTTGCAGCGCAACGATCCAGCTGAAAATCGAAGGACTGAATCCTGCCGGCTCCATCAAGCTGAAGACCGCGCACGCGCTGATCACTGATCTTGAAGTCCGCGGACTGATCAACCACAAGACCCGCCTTATCGAATCCTCGTCGGGGAATCTGGGCGTTGCGCTGGCCATGGTCTGCGCCGCCAAGGGTTACCAGTTCGTTTGCGTAATCGACCCGAATATTTCCGCGCCGAACCGCAAGCTGATTCAAGCCCTGGGCGCGCAAATGCTCATGGTCGATCAACGCGACGAGAACGGCGGATATCTGAATTCGCGGATTCGTCTGATCGAGCAACTGGTCGCTGACAACGCCGACTACATCTGGCTCAACCAGTACAAGAATCCGACCAACCCCCTCGCCCACTATCAAGCGACTGCCAGGTCCATCGCGCGCAAGTTTCCCCAGGTGGATTACCTGTTCGTCGGCGCGGGTACCACCGGCACGCTGATGGGCTGCAAGAACTACTTCGCCGAACATCATCCGCAGACCAAAGTCATTGCCGTCGATACCGTCGGCTCGGTGACGTTCGGCCTGCCGGGCGGTACGCGCCATATTCCGGGGCTCGGCACCAGCCGCCTGCCGGAGATATTCGAGTCGTCGGGCATTCACGACTTCCTGTCGATTCCCGAGGAACAGACGATCAAGGTCTGCCGTTGGCTGGCGCAACGCTACGGCCTGCTCTTCGGCGGCTCCACCGGCACTGTGCTCGCCGGCATCCGCCAGTGGGCGCCGCATATCCGGCCCGACGATGTCGTGGTGGCGATCTCCCCCGACATGGGTGAGCGCTATCTCGAAACCATCTATTCCGACGACTGGGTCACCCAGCGGATCGGCGCAACCGCACTGCAGCCCCTCTTCCCTGAAATCGCTCTGGCACTCTCGGCGTAATTCTCATGACCACACAGAATCCGATCCAGCCGTTCCACGTCATCCCCGGCGCTGTCGTCAAAGACATCCTCAACGGGCTGCGGCATGCAACCATCGACATGGTGGCGCAGACCTACCTGACCCACGAGCGTGGCGAAACCGTTAACCCCGACAGTTATTTCCTGCGTTTCCCTGCGCAACCGGCGAACCGGATCATTGCGCTGCCGGCGGCCATCGTCGACAGCGAGGGCGATCAATCCGTCTCCGGAATCAAGTGGATTGCCAGTTATCCCGACAACATCAAGTCAGGCATTCCGCGCGCATCTGCCGTGCTGATTCTCAACGACCCGCAGACCGGTTATCCCTACGCCCTGCTCGAAGGTGCACTGATCAGCGCCGTGCGCACGGCGGCGTCGGCGGTATTGGGTGCCTGGTGGCTGAATGGCCAGAATCGCCACGCGGCGACACTGTCGATCATTGGTGGCGGGGTAATCTCAAGAAATATCCTCGAGACTTTCGTCGCCGACGACTGGTCCTTCGACAGCGTGGGCATTCACGATCTCAACGCGGAATCGGCGCAAGCCCTCGCGGAATTTGGTGAACAACTGGGCCTGCCGGATGTACGCCTGCTGTCGCTCGAAGAAGCACTGACTGCCGACATCGTGGTGTTCGCCACCAGCGCGGGCGAGCCGTACGTAAAAGGCCAGGGCACGTTCCGCCCGGGGCAGATTGTTCTGAACATCTCGCTGCGGGATATCGGCGCCGAAATCATCGAGGAAAGTTACAACTACTTCGACGACATCACCCATTGCCTGAAGGCCAATACCTCACCGCATCTGGCCGAGCAGCAATATGGCCATCGCGACTTTGTCACCGGCACAGTGGCGCAGCTGATTCGCGGTGACCTGCATGTCGCCCAGGACAAACCGCTGATCTATTCGCCATTCGGCATGGGCATTCTCGATCTCGCGATTGGCCGGATGATCCACGACATTGCGGTGGCGGCCGGTACGGCAATTGTCATCCCGTCATTTTTTGGCGAGGAGCGCAGATGGTGAAGGCCCCTGTACACATCGGCCTGGTCGGCTGCGGTTCGCGCGGATTGTCGATATTCGAGCGCCTGTTGAGCCGCGCCGAGGAACGCCCGCAACAACCGATGGTCATCGACATCTTCGAGCCCAACGTGCTCGGCAGCGGCGCGCACTGGCCCGATCAACCGGACTACCTGTTGCTCAACACCGTCGCCGGTCAGCTCGGGGTATTTCCCGACGCAGCAGCGTTCGGTGATCTGACCGACGCCCGGGAACGGCCAGGGCCGGACTTTCTCGCGTGGTGCCGAGCACAGCGCGTCAAGGTTGACCCCGACAGCGGCCTGCTCGCCGCCGACGGTCGCGACGTCGAGCCGGAGGATTTTCTGCCACGGCACCTGCTCGGCGCTTATCTGGCCGACGCCTTCACGCGGATCCTCACGACCGCCCCCGCCTGGGTAACGGTCAATCTGCATCGGCATCAGGTCACGGCGGTCGAGCGCAACGAGAATCAGCAATACCTTCTGCTAACCGCCGACGGCGCTGCGGTGACGGTGGATCGTCTGGTGCTGACCGTTGGCCACACCGGACGCCTGCGCCTGGCGGGGCAGAACCGGGTCGACAACGTTTACCCGCTGCCGGGCAGCCTCACCACCGTCGAGCCCGGCGAAACGGTGTTGATCGAAGGGTTGGGCCTGGGCGCCATGGACACCCTGGCAGCGCTGACGGCTGGCAGAGGCGGGATCTACAAACCCATGGCTGATGGCAGTCACACTTACCAGCCGTCGGGTCAGGAGCCGGTGATCTTCATTCAGTCGCGGGACGGGCTGCCTTTTCGCACGCGTCCCAACGGTTTGATCGGCTGCCCACGCCATAACGCCGTGTTGCTGACCAGCGAGCGCATCGAGTCGTTGCGGGTCAACGCGCACAACCGCCGGCTGGATTTCGAACGGGACATTCTGCCGCTGATGCTGCTGGAGATGCGTGCCGCTGCGGTCGCCGTTCTGCATAAACCCTCAGCGCCACAACAGCTGCTTGAGCAGCTCAGAACCGTCAGCGTTGCCGGCCCAGCAGGTGTTGTCGCCTGCGAAGCTTTGCTGCGCGAGTTCGAAGCGATTGCCGGGGCAATCAATCCGCTGGAGCTGATCTGCCACGCACTGCCCGACAGCGTGACGCCGTACAACTATCACGCGTGGATTTACGACACCCTCGAAGCCGACTTGCATGAAGCACGCCTGGGACGCGCCGCGTCGCCGATCAAAGCCGCCATCGAAGTCTGGCGCGACTTGCGTGACCGGCTGCGTGAGGCGGTGGATTTCGACGGGCTCACCGAAGATTCGCATCGGCAGTTCTATGGCCGTTGGCACAAAGCGATCAATCGTCTGGTCGCCGGCCCGCAGAAGGAGCGCCACGCCGATCTGCTCGCGCTGTGTGATGCCGGTTTGCTGACCTTCCTCAAGCCGGGCTCACGCCCGGCTATCGAACACTTCAAGCGCGTCGCCGGTTACGTCCAGAGCAGCGGCGTCACCCACAGCGACTGCGCGCCGGTGCGTGATCTCGCGCGCCTGGGCCTTGTGCGTCCGCGCACCGATGTGCCGGGCATCGACGGCATCGATGTCGACGCGGCGTGCAACCCGAGGTCGAACAGCGGTGAAGCGGTGCATGACATCTGGGTGCTGGGACCGCTCGCCGAAGGCTCTTGTTATTACAACCACTACGTCACCTCGGCGGGCGCACCTTCGCGGCTGTTCATGGACGCCCATCGAGTCGCCACCGCCATCCTTGAGACAGGAACTCGCGCATGAAACTCTACTATCAGACGCATTCGCCGTACGCCCGCAAGGTACTGGTGCTGGCTCACGAACTTGGCATCGCATCGAGCCTTGAGGTGATACATCACGAGACCAGCCCGACTTCACCGAACGCGACCATTTACCAGGCCAACCCCTTGGGTAAAGTGCCGGTGCTGATGCTGCCCGACGACAGTGCACTGTTCGATTCCATCGTAATTTGCGAATACCTCGATGACCTGAGCGGTGGTGGAAAATTCATCCCGGCCAGCGGCCCCGAGCGCTACAAGGCGCTACGCCTGCAGGCATTGGCGCAGGGCATGTGCGACGTCGGCATCAAGCTGCGCTGGGAAGTCGAGCGGCGTCCCGAGGCTTTGCGCTATCCGGCGTACGCGGACGGCCAGGCTTACAAACTCAAGGAGGCGTATCGCTTCATCGAAGAGCATGTCGACCTCACTGGCCCGATCACCGTCGGCCACATCGCCTTGGCGACGGCCCTGGACTGGATCGCTTTCCGTCAACTCTCGGACTTCTCGGCGCAGGCTCGCCTGAGCGAGTGGTATCAGACGTTCTGCCAGCGCGCGTCCATGCGGGCGACCGAGTACAGCGGACAGACGCACGATTAAGCCAAGGAAACCGCTATGAGCTCTCTCTTGCTGCAAATGTCACCGATCGCGCTGGTGATCGCGCTGATCCTGATCCTCCGGCGTCCGCCGGTACAAGCGGCGCTGGCCGGTGTCGTGCTGGTGCTGGTGCTGTGGGCGCTGGGCGCTGCCGGGCCGGTGTCGGCGGCGATCTCCTCGGCGATTTTTCAGGACACCACGATCCTGTTTCTCAGCACCGCGTGCGTCATCGTCCCGGGGCTGGCCTTCGTCATTCTGGTCGAGCGCGGCGGCGCGCCACAGGCCATCGGCGCGTGGGTCAAGGAACTCGGCTGGACACCCCCCGCGCAGGTGATTTTCATCGTGCTGGGCCTGGCACCGCTGCTGGAAGCGATGACCGGCTTCGGCGTTTCGCTGATCGCCACGGTGCCGCTGCTGATGGGGCTTTTCACTCGCCAGTCGGGGATGAAAATCGCCCTCGCCGGCATGGTCATCATGCCGTGGGGCACACTGGGTCTGGCAACGGTGATCGGTGCCTTGCTGGCGCATTTGCCGGCGCAAACCCTCGGTAGCCATTCGGCGCTGATCAGCGCGCCGGTGTTCCTCTGCCTGGCGTCGCTGGCCTTGTGGCAGGCCGGCATCCGCAAGATGACAGCGTGGCTGGGGTTGCTTGTCGTGACGGCCCTGTTCGTTGCCGTGCTGTTTGGCGTCAACCTGTGG
Source organism: Pseudomonas sp. Sample_14 (assembly GCF_004307515.1). Taxonomy (NCBI): domain Bacteria; kingdom Pseudomonadati; phylum Pseudomonadota; class Gammaproteobacteria; order Pseudomonadales; family Pseudomonadaceae; genus Pseudomonas; species Pseudomonas sp. Sample_14. The sequence goes on from NZ_RCOC01000093.1 coordinate 55,059, forward strand.
CTCGGCCCGGAAGTCTCCGGTGTGCTGGCCGGGTTGGCCGTGGCTTGCGTTGGCCTGGGCATCTCCTGGGCGCAACGGAAAAAACTGGTGCGCTGGCCGAGCGCGGCATGGCCTTATCTGGCCTTGCTGGGAGTGATTGTGGCGTCGCGCGGACTGTTCGTGCTGTCGGGCTGGGATGGCCTGTGGGTTGTCAGGGGCGAACACGTTTCATGGAAGCCGCTGGCGTCTCCAGGGCTGGCGCTGCTGATCGTGACCGTGCTGATGGCGTTCAGGCAAACCGCGGGCGCGGGTTTCCCGTGGCAAGCGCTGTTCAACCGGGCGAAGTTTCCGGTCACGACAATCTTCCTGTTCCTGCTGCTCTCCCAGGTGATGGTCAACGCCGGATTCCTCGTCGAGGCGCAAAGCGCGTTGCAATCCATGTCGGGTATTTCGCTGGCGCCGACGATCGCCCTGCTGGCGGGGATTGCCGGTTATGTCACCGGCTCCAACGTCGGCGGCAACACGCTGGTGATGCCGTCCATTGCCGCGCTGAGCAGCGAACACGGGGCGTGGCTGGCGGCAATGGTCAACAGCGCCGCCGGCCATGGCGCACTTGGCTCGCTGTCGATCCTGTCATTGATCACCGGACTTGCCGGTGCCAACCGCCAGGAAGAAAACAGCCTGATCCGTTTCGCCTTCGGTCTGGTGGCGCTGAACATCGTCATAGTTGCTGCAACGGGGATCGTTTTGCTCTACTTTCTGTGAATTGTTTCGAATCATCACAGAGAACTTATGGACAGGTTTGATTTGCCGGACAAGCGCTGGCGGATAGTCAAGGACTGGATTATTCGCCAGATCGACAGCGGTGACCTGGCGGCCGAAGCGAAACTGCCGTCAATCCGCGTTCTGGCGCGGATGTTCGAGACCAGCATCACCACGGTGCAGCGGGCGCTGGCCGATCTCGAGGCCGACGCCTACGTGACGACGGTGCCGCGCGTCGGCTACTTCGTCTCGGCGTCAGGGCGGGCAAAACCGTCCGGCGCTTTCGATTTCTCCAGTGTCACCGTCAACGTCAATCATGCGGTGGTCGCGATGCTCTCCGAAGCAGCGTCGCGCACCACTGCATCGCTGAATTCGGCGGTTCTGCACAGCGATCTCACGCCCAACGTGTTGCTCAACAAATGCCTCTCGGTGCTGGCCGCCAGGACTGACAACGCGCTGAGCGGTCTGGTCGCGCCACCCGGCCTGCCAGCGCTGCGACGGCGCATCGCCGGGCTGATGCTGACCCGCGGTGTAGTCTGCGGGCCGGACGATATTCTGGTGACGTCGGGCGACACCATCGCTCTCGAACTGGCCCTGGAAGCCGTCGCGTCGAAAGGCGCTACAGTCGCCATCGAAACCCCGACCTATTACGGCATCCTGCAGACCATCGAACGCCTGGGCATGCGCGCCCTGCCGATCCGCACCGACGGCCGCACGGGGCTGGATGTCGATCATCTGGAAGAAGCGCTGAAACAGAAAAAAGTCGCAGTGATCTTTCTCAACCCGACGCTGCAGAATCCGCGTGGCTTCATCATGCCCGACGAAGCGCGCGCGAGACTTTCAAGGATCGCCCGGGAAGCGGATGTGCCGATCATCGAAGACGACATCTTCTTCGACCTAGTGCCCGAAGCTGATCGGCCGCGCGCCCTCAAGAGCTACGACAGCAGCGGCCAGACAATCTACTGCTCGTCGTTTTCGAAAACCATCGCGCCGGGTTATCGCGTCGGCTGGTGTCTGGCCGGCAAATACCGCAATGCCATCCTCGCGCAGATGTTTTCGCGCAACCTGGCCGTTTCCAGCCTGGCGCAAAATGTTCTCAATGAATTCATCGGCCGTGGCTACATGGACGAGCACTGCGCCAGATTGAGGTCGCAACTCTCTTCGCTGGCGAGTTTTGTCGAAGCGCTGGTGCGCACGGATTTCCCGACCGGCACTCTCTACGTCCCACCGCGCGGCGGCTTCATCCACTGGATCGAAATGCCGGCACACACCGACATGCCGACGCTGCAGCAATTGGCCACGGAGCGTGGTTGCCACGTGGCTGGCAGCGGCATCTTTTTCGCCGACGGCCAGGCTTCCACAGGCGTGCGCATCTGCCTCGGCACTGCGCTGACGCCGGCGGTGATCGGCATTCTCAAGGTGATCGCTGAATGCGCCCATCTTGCCGCACGCCCGACGAGCCTGCGGCAGATGCCGACTGAACAATTGCAAGAGCCGGCAGTTTCCTGACCGGCTCACGCGAGCCTCGCTTATGAATCAGAAAAGAACCCGTATTCGCTTGCCGCATCCCCCGCCGTATCGCCCGAGCCGCTGGACGTTCTGGCTTACCGTGCTCGCTGGGGTGCTGATTGCCTTAGCCGTGTGTCTTTCGATCTACATGCTTATCGAAAGCTGGATCAGCGGTTCCATCACCACCAACAATCGCGGACCGCGCAGCACCTACACCTTGGCACTGCAACCCCGGCGATATTGGTTCGAGTTCGTCTGGCAGAGCTTCTGGACCGCGTTCATGTTGGCCATCGGTGTGTTCGGGCTGTGGATTTATCGCAAAGGGCGGGTGCGTGAGCAGAGGCCGAAGGGCAAGCGCTCGCGATGATGCAACTGGGGCGTTTTTTGAAGCAGCCTCTTACCTGCCTGTTCTTTCATTCCAGCGCAACACCAGATCGCTCACCGCAGCGCCGCCAACTCTGCGGCGATTGACTGGGCAAAAGTACGAAATGGACTACGGACATTTACCCTGTTACGCGCCTTCCGGTGGCAAAGTCCTGCAACGCCTGTCCCACCCTTCCTTCCGAACTCGCAGGTTCGCCCGACATACCTGCGCCGCCTTCCCCGGCATGCTTGCGTCTCTGTTTCCAGAATGCGGAAGACCCGATGAGCCAGCTCAAACCTGCTGATACGCAAGACCATAAAATCGATTCACTGCTGGGCGAACTGGGCGAGCTGATTCGCCAGGCGCGGCAAAAAGTGCTACGCGCGGTCGATACGATTCAGGTGCAGACCTGTGGGCAAATCGGCCGGCATATCGTCGAGTTTGAACAACAGGGAGCCCAACGTGCGGGATATGGGAAAAAATTGATTGGCCTACTGGCTAAGGATCTGACCGGGCAATTCGGGAAAGGGTTTGATGAAACCAATTTGTGGAAGATGCGCCTGTTTTATCAAAAATTTCCAATTCGAGACGCACTGCGTCCCGAATTGAGCTGGACCCACTACCGCCGCCTGCTACGCGTCGAAAGCGAGAAAGCGCGCCTGTGGTACATGAACGAATGCGCCGACCTCAACTGGTCAAGCCGCGCCCTTGATCGTCAGATCCTGACGCTCTACTACGAGCGCCTGCTGATGAGTCAGGACAAAGCCGAGGTGGTCGAGGAAGCCACGACCAACATCGACGCGATGAAATGCAATCCGCGGGAATTCATTCGCGATCCGGTCATGCTCGAATTCCTCGGCCTGCCCTCGGCAGGCAAAGTCAGGGAAAGCGGACTCGAACAAGCACTCATCGACCACTTGCAAAGCTTTCTGCTTGAACTTGGCAAAGGCTTTTCCTTTGTCGCCCGCCAACAACGCATCAGCACTGACGGCGTCGACCTCTATATCGATCTGGTGTTCTACAACTACCTGCTCAAGTGCTTCGTGATCATCGACCTGAAACGCGGCAAGCTCAGCGCCCGCGATGTCGGGCAGATGGACATGTATGTGCGCATGTACGACGAGCTCAAGCGCAGCGAAGGTGACAAGCCAACCGTCGGTATCATTCTGAGCGCGGAAAGCAATGACTCGGTGGCGCGCTATTCCATGCTCAAAGGCAATGAGCAACTGTTCGCCAGCAGCTACAAGACGATACTGCCGAGCGAAGAAGAGTTACGTGCTGAACTCAACCGCGAACAGGCATTGATCGAAGAACGCATGCTCATTCAATCCAGTGAATGAACCGGCCGGATTGTTCTTGATCAGCGCGGCGACTATGGTTGGCACCTAACCGCCGAGGTCAAGCGCCATGGGCAGCAAGCCCCCATTCGAGTTGGAAGACGCAGAGTTGAGCCAACCAGTTTTGACTGCATCTGAAGGCACGTCCTTCAAGGAAACTGCCGACGACGGCTACGCACTCGGCGGCTTCACCTGGCGCCACAGTTCGCCCGATCCTCAGCGCCCGGTGGTCATCATCAACGCCGCCACCTCGGTGCGCTGTCGGCACTATTCACGGTTCGCGGCCTACCTGTTCAGCCATGGCTGCGATGTGATGACCTACGATTACCGGGGCATTGGCGAATCACGCAGCGAGTCGATCAAAGGGCTGCGCGCTTCGTGGACTGACTGGGGCGCGCTGGATTTCGAAGCGATGCTCAAACGCGCGCAGCAGGAGTTTCCCGGTCAGCCAATCGATGTGGTTGGCCACAGCTTCGGTGGTTGCGCGGCGGGCTTGGCGGAGTCGGGCAAAGTGATCCGACGGTTGGTAACCGTCGGTGCGCAGTTCGCTTATTGGCGCGATTACGCCCCTGAACAGCGCTGGCGGATGTTCGGCAAGTGGCATGTAGTCATGCCTTTGATGGCGCTGCTCTGCGGCTATTTCCCCGGCAAACGGCTAGGTTGGCTGGAGGACACGCCAACCGCCGTAGTCCGCGACTGGAGCACGCCCACCGCACGTTACGAGCAACGCCCAAGCGGTCGCGCACTGATGAAAAAGGCGGGCGCCCTGCCCTTCGATGGCGTCCGCGCGCAGACCCTCGCCATCAGCCTCAGCGATGATCCTTACGGAACGATCCCGGCGATCGAACGCCTGCTCGGCTACTTCAGCAACGCGGCAAAAACCCATCTGCGCATTGCGCCGCAGGACATCGGCGAACGACAAGTCGGACATTTCGGCTTTTTTCGCAGCGCATACCAAGCCACACTATGGCCCATTGCTCTGACCTGGCTGCAGACCGGCGCACTGGCCGCCGATACACCCGGCCGACAAGTGCCACGCAGCTGAGCCCCTCTCAACGCACGACGGAACACATCATGGCCTCCGCCAACAAGCAGCAAAAACGCGCCACCCGGGCCAAAGCCAAGGCCAAGCAGAACCGCACCAAGCGTGCCGAAGCGCCGGTCGAGCTGGACCCGAACGACGACCGCATCGATTTCGAATCGGTGGACCTGACCGAGCTGTTCAAGAAAATGATCGACGCCCAGAAGATCAGCCAACAGGCCATGTGCACCGCGTTCCTTGAAGATCCGCTGCTGGAACTGGTCTATGAGCAGGAAGGTGAAGAAGGCGCGATGGATTTCATCCTCGCCGCGCTGATCGAGTATCGCCAGTGGTCGCAGGAAACCGACGAGGCCGGCGCGCTGGCGTGGATCGAATCCCCGGCATTCCAGGCTGACTATGTAGCGGCATCCGACGCGATCGCTGCACAAACCCAACAGAAGAACTGAGCTCCCATGGCATCCCTGAACAAGCAACAGAAACGCGCCAAACGCGCCAAGGCCAAAGCCAAGCAGATCCGCATGGTCGGGCGCAAACCGCTGGATCAGGACGAAGATCTCGGCCACCTCGCCGAGCCGATCCCGGAATACACCCTGGCGATGTTCAGCAAAATGCGCGACGCCGAAGCCGTCAGCCGCAACGAAATGCTGCTGACCCTGCTGCGCGAACTGGCCTTCATCATCGTCGACCATCCTGAACTGCTCGACATGGAAAACGCCGACAACGAAGGCATGGCCGCCACCCACCTGGCCGCCGATATGCTCATCGACTACCGCATGTGGGCCGACGGCATGACCATCGAACAGGCCCAGGCCTGGCTGAGCGAGCCGCAGTTCATTACGGATTTCGGCGTGGCGCTGGATGCTTATGGCAAGTCGGTAGAGCCCCAGGAAGACAAGAGCGAATAAGCCCTTCTCAGAAACAAAAAACGGCCGCTAGTCATCCCTGACAGCGGCCGTTTTTGTTTGGATGACCTAGCTACTCTTTGTCCGGTGACGATGTATATCCCATTGACATATCCCCAGCACGATCTATCCTGAGCTAATCACAGGAACAGACCCGGGAGCTCGAATATGGAGCAGACCACAATTTTCATGAGCAACAGAAGTCAGGCAGTCCGACTGCCAAAGGCAGTTGCGATGCCCGGCGACGTTAAACGAGTGGAAGTCATCGCGATTGGCAGAACACGCGTCATTACGCCTGCTGGAGAAAGCTGGGATAGCTGGTTTGATGGCGACTGCGTCAGCCCTGATTTCATGGCTAACCGTGAGCAACCCACTGAACAGGAGCGCGAGTCGTTCTGATGATCAAGTACATGCTGGATACAAATATCTGCATCTTCACCATCAAGAACAAACCACAAATTGTCCGGGAAGCCTTCAATCGACATTCCGGGCAGTTGTGCATCAGCGCTATCACGCTTATGGAGCTTATTTACGGTGCTGAAAAGTCGGCGGCCCCGGAGAAAAATCTGGCAATTGTTGAAGGATTTGTCGCGCGACTGGATGTCTTGCCTTTCGATAACGACGCAGCCGCACAGGCCGGGATGGTTCGATCTGAACTCGCGAAGGCTGGAACGCCGATCGGGCCATACGACCAAATGATCGCTGGCCACGCACGCTCACTTGGACTCATTGTAGTGACGAACAACGTACGGGAGTTTCAACGCGTTTCCGGTTTGCGAATCGAGGACTGGGTTTAACCTGACTGGAAAGCTCAGAAACAAAAACGGCCGCTAGTCATCCCTGACAGCGGCCGTTTTTACATCACGCGTTACGACTCAGTTCAACACCACCGCACCACGCTTCTCCAGCTTGCGACGGCGCGACACCAGCAGACCAGCCGCTACCACCATAAGGCTCAGCAGACCGGTGGCGAGGATTTCCACGCGGTGGGCTTCCTGGAACAGCATGATGGTCAGCGCGGCGACAATGAAGATGATCACCGCCCAGGTCAGACCCGGGAACAGCCACATGCTGAAGACGATTTTTTCGCCGCGCGCCATGCGCTGTTTCCGCATGCGCAGTTGCGAGAAGGCGATCACCAGGTACACCAGCAGGGCGATGGCGCCGGAGCTGGCCAGGAGGAACTCAAACACCGCTGCCGGAGCCACATAGTTGGCGAAGGTGCAGAGGAACGCAGCGCCGGTGGACAGCATCACCGCCCAGTAAGGCGTGCCGCTCTTGTTGGTGCGGGTCGACATGGCCGGGGCATCGCCGCGCTTGCCGAGGGAGAACAGCATGCGCGACGAGGTGTACAGCGCCGAGTTCAGGCAACTGGTCACCGCCACCAGTACGACGATGTCGACGATCATCTTCGCGTTGGGAATGCCCATGCGCTCAAGTACGGTCTGATAGGAGCCGAGGTTGGCCAGGGTAGGATCGTTCCACGGCACCAGCGCCACCACGATGAAAATCGAAACCAGATAAAACAGGCCGATCCGCCAGATCACCGAGTTGGTCGCTTTGGAAATCTGCTTGCCAGGGTCTTTCGATTCCGCCGCTGCGATGGTGACGATTTCGGTACCCATGAACGAGAACATGGTGGTCAGGATCGCGCCCAGCACAGCACCCATGCCATTGGGCAGAAAGCCGCCGCTGTCGAACAGGTGCGAAACGCCACTGACCTGGCTGGTCGGCAGGAAGCCGAAAATCGCTGCAAGGCCGAGGCCGATGAAGCCGATGATCGCCAGCACCTTGATCAGGGCGAACCAGAACTCGAACTCACCGTAATTCTTCACGCTGAACAGGTTGGTCACGGTCAGCAGCATGGTGATGACCAGCGCGAAAGCCCAGATGTCCACGCCCGGGAACCACGCATGCAGGATGGTCGCGGCGGCGTTGGCTTCCAGCGGAATCACCAGCACCCAGAACCACCAGTACAGCCAGCCGATGGTGAAACCGGCCCAGTGACCGATCGCGCGGTCAGCGTAAGTCGAGAACGAACCGGTGTCCGGCGAAGCCACGGCCATCTCGCCGAGCATGCGCATCACCAACACCACCAACGTACCGGCGGCGGCGTAAGCCAGCAGCACGGCCGGGCCTGCGGCAGCAATGGCGTGGCCGGAGCCGACGAACAGACCGGCGCCGATCACACCGGCGATCGACAACATGGTCACATGACGCGGTTTGAGCCCCTGTTCGAGGCCAGTGGAGCTTGGGGTACTGCTCATAGAGACTACCTTTGCAAGGAAAGCGAGTGCATCCGGCGCGCCTGAAAATTCTTTCTCGTAAAAAGAATCCAACGGCCTGTTCCTTATTCTGCACGCAATATTTGCGCCAAAATGTTTCAAGTCCTTGAGGGCCGGGGGCTCCGGCATCCGATGCAAGTCCTTGAGTTTAATGGCTATTCGCCAGAACGTTACCTGGCGACTCACTTTCAAGACGAATCCGCGCACCAGAAACACACAGAAAAAGTGTGCGGCGCACAGAAAAAGGGCGAATAAGGAACGTTCGGCCGGATAGCGCTTCCAACACCCCGCCAAAGCTGGCAACATCGCGCCTTTTTTTACGCGGCACCCACGGGTTTGCACGATCAGACACCCGTTCGGTTGTTGATGGGGCGACAGTCTGCTGCGCCGATGCGACAACCCGCCACATGCCACCCGTTTACCGCTCGTAGCGCTGTTGGCTGCCATTGAAACGCTATGCTAGCTTGGCCGCCTCGCCAGGAAGGCCCGCCAACAGCAGGAGCGCAACATATATGAGGAACGCACATGGCTGAGGCCACGCCCGCGCTGGAAATCCGCAACTTGCACAAACGCTACGGACAGCTGGAGGTGCTCAAAGGCATCTCGCTGACCGCCCGCGACGGCGACGTGATCTCGATCCTCGGCTCTTCCGGTTCCGGCAAGTCCACGTTCCTGCGTTGCATCAACCTGCTGGAAAACCCGCACCAGGGCCAGATCCTGGTGGCCGGTGAAGAACTCAAGCTCAAGGCCGCGAAGAACGGCGAACTGGTCGCCGCCGACGGCAAGCAGATCAATCGCCTGCGCTCGGAGATTGGTTTTGTATTTCAAAACTTTAATCTGTGGCCGCACATGAGCGTGCTCGACAACGTTATCGAGGCCCCGCGCCGCGTGCTCGGCCAGAGCAAGGCCGAGGCCATCGAAGTCGCCGAAGCGTTGCTCGCCAAGGTCGGCATCGCTGACAAGCGCCACGCCTACCCGGCGCAATTGTCCGGTGGTCAGCAACAACGCGCCGCCATCGCCCGCACGCTGGCAATGCAGCCGAAAGTGATCCTGTTCGACGAACCGACCTCCGCGCTTGACCCGGAAATGGTTCAGGAAGTACTTAGTGTCATCCGCGCATTGGCCGAAGAAGGCCGCACCATGCTGCTCGTGACCCACGAAATGGGCTTCGCCCGCCAGGTCTCCAGCGAAGTGGTGTTCCTTCATCAGGGCCTTATAGAAGAGCAAGGATCGCCACAGCAGGTGTTCGACAACCCGCTTTCGGCGCGCTGCAAACAATTCATGTCCAGCAACCGCTAACGGAGCAACATGCATGCAGAATTTCAAAAAGGTCTTCCTGGCCGCCGCCGTCACCCTCGCATTCAGCGCCGGTGCCATGGCTGAAACCCTGAAGATGGGCATCGAAGCGGCCTACCCGCCGTTCAACAATAAAGACGCCAGCGGCCAGGTGGTCGGCTTCGACAAGGAAATCGGCGACGCCCTGTGCGCGAAGATGAAAGCCGAATGCTCCGTCGTCACCTCTGACTGGGACGGCATCATTCCGGCGCTGAACGCGAAGAAGTTCGACTTCCTGATTTCCTCGCTGTCGATCACCGAAGAGCGCAAAGCCGCGGTGGACTTTACCGACCCGTACTACTCGAACAAATTGCAGTTCATCGCGCCGAAAGACGTCGACTTCAAAACCGACAAGGACTCACTCAAGGGCAAGACCATCGGTACCCAGCGCGCAACGCTGGCCGGCACCTGGCTGGAAGACACCTACGGCGACGACATCAAGGTCAGCCTCTACGACACCCAGGAAAACGCCTACCTCGACCTGACCTCCGGCCGTGTCGACGCGATCCTCGCCGACAAGTACGCCAACTATGACTGGCTGAAAACCGACGCCGGCAAGAACTACGAGTTCAAGGGCGACCCGGTAGTGGAAAGCGACAAGATCGGTATCGCCGTGCGCAAGGGTGACAACGAACTGCGCAACAAGCTGAACGCCGCGCTGAAGGAAATCGTCGCTGACGGTACCTACAAGAAAATCAACGACAAGTACTTCCCGTTCAGCATCTATTGATCTGACCTGTGGGACCGGCGCCGTGATCAAGCGGCACCGGCTCCCGACTTTGCCTGCCGCAATTTGAACAGAAACCCATGATTATCGACCTCTACGGATTCGGCCCGGCGCTCGCCGCTGGCGCGCTGATGACCGTCCAACTGGCCCTCACCGCCCTGTGTCTGGGCCTGGTGCTCGGCCTGCTCGGCGCCTTGGCCAAGACTTCCCCGTACAAGCCGCTGCAATGGCTTGGCGGCACTTATTCGACGCTGGTACGCGGCGTCCCGGAATTGCTCTGGGTGCTGTTGATCTACTTCGGTACGGTCAACCTGATGCGCGCCCTCGGTGAGTACTTCGGCAACCCCGACCTGCAACTCAACGCCTTTGCCGCCGGTGTGATCGCACTGGGTCTGTGCTTCGGCGCCTACGCCACGGAAGTGTTTCGTGGCGCCCTGCTGGCCATTCCCAAGGGCCACCGTGAAGCCGGCCAGGCCCTGGGCCTGTCGAAGTGGCGGATTTTCACCCGGTTGATCATGCCGCAGATGTGGCGCATCGCCCTGCCAGGCCTGGGCAACCTGTTCATGATCCTGATGAAAGACACCGCGCTGGTTTCAGTGATCGGTCTCGAGGAAATCATGCGTCACGCCCAGATTGGTGTGACCGTGTCGAAACAACCGTTCACCTTCTATATGGTCGCGGCAATCATGTACCTCGGCCTGACGGTGCTGGCGATGACCGGCATGCACTTCCTGGAAAAACGCGCCGCTCGCGGCTTTGCGAGGAGCGCGCAATGAACTGGGAGGTCATCATCAAGTGGCTGCCGAAACTGGCACAGGGCGCGACCCTGACGCTGGAACTGGTCGCCATCGCGGTCATCGCCGGCCTGCTGCTCGCCATTCCGCTGGGCATCGCGCGCTCTTCGAAGCGTTGGTACGTGCGTTCGCTGCCCTACGCCTACATCTTCTTTTTCCGCGGCACGCCGTTGCTGGTGCAGCTGTTTCTGGTCTATTACGGTCTGGCGCAGTTCGACGCCGTGCGTGAAAGCGCTTTGTGGCCGTACCTGCGCGATCCGTTCTGGTGTGCAACGGTGACCATGACGCTGCATACGGCGGCGTACATCGCCGAAATCCTGCGTGGAGCCATTCAGGCAATTCCACCCGGTGAAATCGAAGCCGCGCGGGCCTTGGGCATGTCCCGGCCCAAAGCGATGTTCTACATCATCCTGCCCCGTGCCGCGCGCATCGGCCTGCCGGCCTACAGTAACGAAGTGATCCTGATGCTTAAGGCCAGCGCTCTGGCCAGCACCGTGACCCTGCTGGAACTGACCGGAATGGCCCGCACAATCATCGCCCGCACTTATCTGCCGGTTGAGATCTTCTTCGCCGCCGGTGTGTTCTATCTGGTCATGGCTTACGTGCTGGTACGCGGCTTCAAGCTGCTGGAACGCTGGCTACGCGTCGATGCCTGCCAAGGCCGCTGATACTTCCCACGTGCTGACGGGCGAGGCCCTATTCGCCCGCTTCACCGCGCTGGATGCTTTTTTGATTAAGCATCAGGCGCTGTGGAAACCTCGGCCGTTCACTCACCTACAACTTCCATGGGAAGCATCCTACCCGGAGTTGTCTGCGTGGCTACGCGAGCGGTCGCTGGAAGATGCAGAACGCACGCATAACCATCCTGCTGATCTTGTCGATGCGCCAGAGCCGTTCGCTTCATTGGCGAAGTTGTCGGCAGAGTTGAGTGCGGTCGGTGAGTTGCCGGGGCATGCGTTTAAGGCTGCCGGGCATCGCTTGAATGTCGATGTGCCTGGGCGCAAGTGGCAGCAGATCGAGGCGTTTGCCGGTCGCCTATCCTTTGCCTCGCAGCCGACGCATTGGCTGGACTGGTGCTCCGGCAAAGGGCATCTGGGACGGCGCCTGTTGGGTGCCGGGCAACAATTGACTTGCGTTGAATACGATCCGGTGCTGGTCGCCAGCGGTCAGGCCTTGAGTCAGCGTCATCATATGCACGCTTTGCATGTCGAACAGGATGTACTCGCGGCAGACGCCCCGGCCGTATTGAACGCCGCGCACACCCCCGTCGCCCTCCACGCGTGCGGTGATCTTCATGTGCGCTTGATGCAACTGGCCAGTGCCGCAGGTTGCCGGCAAATGGCGATCGCGCCCTGCTGCTACAACCGCATCAGTCGTAACGAATATCAGGCCTTGTCCTGCGCCGGATCGGCATCACTCCTACACCTGTCGCTGGAAGATCTGGCGTTGCCGATGAGCGAAACCGTCACCGCCGGTGCGCGCGTCCGACGTCAGCGCGACACCTCGATGGCTCGTCGCCTGGCTTTCGACCTGCTGCAACGGCAACTGCGCGGCGTCGATGAATACCTGCCAACCCCATCATTGCCCAGCGCTTGGCTGGATAAACCGTTTGCTGATTACTGTCGCGATCTGGCTGTGCTCAAAGAGTTATCCACAGTCGGCTCGCTAGATTGGTCGACACTCGAAGCCGCCGGTTGGCAGCGGTTGGCCGAAGTGCGCAACCTGGAATTGCTTCGCGGATTGTTCCGACGACCGCTTGAGCTCTGGCTGAATCTGGATCGGGCGCTTTTCCTCGCAGAACAGGGATACGTCGTACGCCTCGGCACCTTTTGCGACGCCTCACTCACACCGCGAAACTTACTGCTGCTCGCCGAACGCGCTGAAAACATCACAGCCTGTGGATAACTCTGTTGATGGATTTGCCGTGGATCCGATATCTGCGCCTGTTTCATCGCCTTAACGACACTGGTCATTTTTTGTTCACATAAATAAAAACCTGTAAAACAGGGATTTGCGAACAAGATGAGAATGGCTGCACTAAACCTCGCCCAAGCAGTCCTAGCGCCCCTCAGTTGTGCATAAGCTGCCAACCAAAACGACATAACCGACGAATATTGGGCTGGCCGAGTGAATAACTGCAGGGTCCCGAAAGCCCAGACTCAACCGTACGCCCTGCATAAATGCCTTACTGCGCTTGAGGTACAAAAGCTGCGCATTAATTTGCGCAGGGCCTGATTTTTCCGGAATGCAAAAATAGTCTGAATTCAGGGGTTTACAGGATCTACCCAATCGCTATAATCGTCGCCCACACGCCGGTATAGCTCAGTTGGTAGAGCAACTGACTTGTAATCAGTAGGTCCCGGGTTCGACTCCTGGTGCCGGCACCATACAAAACAAAGCCCCTGCAGAAATGCAGGGGCTTTGTTGTTTCTGAGTCAGCCAAGACGTCCAAAATGTGGATCAGGCAGGATGCAAATCCCGCAACGCCTCCGGATGCCGACTTGCGACCCACAAGAGAGTCTGCGCTGCACCCGTCGGCTGCCTGCGCCCCTGTTCCCAATCCTGCAAAGTCCGCGCTTATGCCTCGCAGTATCTGCAGGAGCCAAGCAAGGCACTGGTTGATGATGTGGTGAAAGTAATGGATGCGCCACCAGACAAGGCATTGATGTAAACCGCCATTTGAAGCCCTCGTTGATGCGAGGGCTTTTTGCATTTCAGGCCTGCCGAAAACATGCCGGCCTTCCTCAAGCCCCTTGGTGCGCGGACATATCCGACTTCCCTCCTGCATCTATCCAGATAACCCGCCAGCCACTGGAGCGTTCTTGGCCAACGCTTCGGCTGCCCAGCAGCCAAACGGGAACTAACGCCGAGCGCAACACTCACTTACAAAGCGCGGCGCTATAGAAGAGTCATCTCGCTTCATCACGTCAGCACAACGGACTGAATGCATGACATGGACCAAGAGACCATCGATGAACTTAACATCAGAAACGCCAAACGGCTCCGCACGTTCGCAAATCAGGGACTTTTCTGACTGTCGAAACATTGCTCGAGGCGCTGTATTCATAATCGCGTCGGGTAACTCCGCGAAGGACTTTCCCATTGAACAGTTTGCCGATATCCCGATGATCACGGTGAACGGCGCGATATCCATGTTCATGGGAACAGGCATCAAGCCGTTCTTCTACGCATGCACCGACACCAGTTTTTCGCTACAACAGCCTGACTTGTTTGCCTATGCGATGCGCACCAGTCAGCGAGTAGCTCTCTGGGCTCGCCAGGCCCAGGAACTGGCCGTTGAACCGACAGGTGATCTCTATCTTCTGAAGAAAGCGCCCAAACCAACCCTGACTGAATGGCTACTTCGCAACAACCAGGATCTCGTACGTAATCGCGCTGTTCTGGGTAGCCGAAACCGCAGTATCGGATTCAGCAAAAACCTCGCCCATGGTTTTTTTGATGCCCGCACAGTGTTGTATCTCGCACTCCAGCTCGCCTATCACGCAGGTTTTTCCAAGGTGATTTTGGTGGGAGCGGATATGAACCAGTCGGCCGGGCGCTTTTACGAGACTGATGGAAGCTCTATCTCACCGTGCGGGCTGGACCAGCATTTTCATTCCAGAATTCTTCCATCTCTGAAACTTATGTCCGACAAAGTCATCGACAGTAAATTTGCCGTGTACAACTTGTCGCCCTCTTCGCGAATTCCATCCAGCGTCATTCCCGTCACAACGCTCGACGAAGTCAAAGCGATAATTCAGACCTGACTGATCTCGAATACAAACGAAATTCTGCCCTCACTTGCGCTCCAGACATAGCGCAAATGCTTGCCCTGCTTCGGAATCGATACCGCCGGCGGCCGAAACGCCGCAACGCACTCATGCCCGGGCAACCGCACGCTGTTATAGAGCAAGCCCCACGACTCGGCGTCGCGCAGTTGTCGCGCGAACAGTTGTGATGGGCCATAGGCTTCAGGATCAGGCTGATGCAGATGATCAAAGCCATGGCGAATATCATGCAGCGGCCTGATCACCTGATTGAAGTAAGTACGCATGGTCAATTCGAGATCGGCTTCCCGGGTCGCCGCGAGAAAACGTTCCTGATGAAAACAGGTTTCGGCGATCGCCGCAGCCTGGCTGCTGGCGGCGTAATAGACGCCGAAGGTGCCGTCACTGAAACGGCTGCGTTTGCCGACGTGAGTGAACGCGGCCATCACCGGGCTGGAACCGGGGCCGGACAGGCGATCTTCGGGACGTACGCGGGCAAGGACGCCGGCCTGTTCGACCAGCCGATCATTGGTCAGTGCTTCGATGGCGTAGGCAACTTCGAGGTCCTCGGGGTCGAGGACGTCTTCGAACAGTGCAATCGGCGGGAAGCTGCTGTTGACGATGCGATACGCCCGCGGCCATGGCACATCCACCGGCGCCGGCGCTTTCAACCGCGCACTCCGTCGAGGTAGCGGCGCACATCGGCGATATCGACCACCCGGCCCGCCAGCATGTAATCCAGCGCGGTTTTGCCATTGAACGGTGCCGCGGTGTTCGGGCTGCTGACCCAATCGTAGGCGCGCTCGCGGCTGTTGCTGAAGATGATGCTCAACGCCTTGTGAATACCCATCAGGTAAGAGATGCGCTCGAGGGTGTCATGGGGCAGGCGTATGTTTGGCAGGTGTTTGTATTTATAGAACGTGGTGTTGCCGACTCCTCCGAGCAGGGTGCGTTGTTGCTCGGCGCTACAGCCCCAATGCTCCATGAGGCTGAAGAAGAACTTCAGCGCAACCCGGCCGGCTTCGGGGGCGTCGAGTTGTTCGCATGGGGTAAGAGCTGGGGATGAGGTAGGCATAGACGCCTCCTGATTTTTGTCTTAGCTGAAGACTAGTACATAACTGTAATTTTTTAGTATTTTGATACACAAACGAACGAATCGTAACAATCAAATGCGCAGAAGCCGGAGTTAAGCCGGCTTATGTATTTCTGCGCTATTGAAACAGTTCTGAATGACTCCCTAAATCCACGAACGTGATCAGGTCGGGACGTGTGTTCTCGTAAACCATCAGAAAATCGCCACCGATATGACACTCGCGGAATCCAGACCAATCTCCAGTCAGCGCATGATCCAGATATTCTGCCGGTAACTGCTGCCCCAGGAACAACATTGCCATCACCTTCCGAACGTCGTTCATATCTCGCCTTCCGGCACGGTTGTAACGATCCCAAGACTTCTTGAATTCAGAAGTCTGTGCACACTGTTTAGGTCGATCAGCGCGTTTTTGTGTTTTCTCCTGTTTCGCCATCAGCATTCCTCAGCATGTCGTCTATCGAGTCGAAACGCTGACGGATTTCTCGTGCTTCCATCATTGCGCGGGCCGTCTTCTCCGATGGAACTCGCACCTCGAAGGGAAGCCCCTGAGTAGCAACAACCTGTCGCAGAAAAAGTCGCATGGCGTCACTAATGCTCAGCCCGCAAGCGTTCAAGACTTCAGTGGCACGCGCTTTCAAATCCTCATCAATGCGGCAGCGCACATCGGTAGTTTTCAGTAGTGCAGCCATTTCAATTACCTCATCGTGGTTTTGTAGCTACATCAGCGCTACCTCTGCATTGTGTTCGGAGTGATCTTCGTCGGTCAACGCGAAGTTGATAGGTGGTTATCTACTACCATGGCTCGCATGCCAGACATCCATTTCAACTCCTTTGACTGTTGGGCGCTATCAGCTAAATCGTTACTTTACCCGAGACCTATCTGCGTATGACGCAGGCAAAAAGCTAGGAAGATGTAAGCTGTTTCTCTTCGAAAAGAATCTCCCCGCGCACCAAAACCACGCACTTTTTTGACCTTCATCACCCCCGCTTCACCAAAAACCCCGATCCTCTGTCAGCCTCCAGCCATCGGCGGGGAAATCAATTCGCTACTAAAGCCGCGACAACTATGCTCAGGTGCAGGAATATAGCCGGCATATGGCGCCGTTTCCGTCGTTTCGTACACAACAATACCCAGCCCACTTCAGAGGGCATTACCCATGGATAGCAGAACCTTACGCAACCTCATGCGCATCGTGCAGACCGGCTCGTTGTCGGCCGCAGCCGAGCATTCGTGCCTGACCGTGCAGGCGTTGGCCGCACAGTTGAACAAGGTCGAAGAGCAGTTCGGTTTCCGCTTGTTTCGCCGTTCCAACAAGGGCCTGACGCTGACGCCGCAAGGCACGGAGCTCACGCCTTACATCGACAAAGTGCTGATTGCCACGCGACAGATGGAAGAAAAGGTCGAGGCGCTGAAGGTCCCCGGGCAGCGGACGTTGAAGGTGGCGTTGAACAACACCCTGTCGCCTGATTTCAACCGGCGCATGATCGGGCGCCTGATCGAGGTGTTTCCCGATTACCAGATGGAGTTCAGCTACGCCGAGTCGATGGAAAATCTCAGCAAGCTGAAGAACGAAGATTTCGACCTTGCCGTACTGATCGGCCCGCAGCGGCCGGGGCTGCCGAGCATCGTCCTTCCGGAGGTGCAGGTGCAGGTGGTCGGTGCGCATTGCGGTCAGGAAAACGATCCGCTGACGTTGCTGGGCAACAAGTTTCAAGTGCGTCCTGCGGAAGATTGTCCGTATTCCCACAGCTTTTTGCGTTTTCTCGACGCCGGGCTGGGCAATCACGAGAACGGCCAGCGCATGGTCTATTCCTGCAGCGAAACCCTGACGCTGTCGTTGATCACGCAGATGGATGCGGTCGGCATGGTCTCGCGTGAAGCGGCGCAGAAGAACGGCCTGACGATTTTTCCGGGTTTCGAGGATTTCCTCGAAGTCCGGCTGGCGGTAAACAACCCGGAGTTGTCCCACCAGGCGCTGAACGACGTCGTTGATCTGCCGCTACATGAACGAGCCGAGCGCAATGTACGCAGCCGTCCCCACCGCCACACTGAGAAAGAGGTTTTTGCTGAAATACGCACATAGCAACGTCGGAATCGCGGCATAGAATTCCGGGCGATCGAGCTGGATCTGCCGGTCCTTGATCAACAGGGGCGTGAGGCTGATCGCAGCGACGATCGCCACCGGCAGATATTCCAGTGCGCGCGCCACGAACGGCGGCCAGTGTTCGGTGTTGATCTGCAGCGGCAAGGCGCGCGGCAGGAAGGTCACCGCCATCATCAGCACCACCACCAGAATCAGGAACGTTTGGTCAGGCATACACCCACTCCGCAGCCCACAAACGTGGCGATAAATACGTTGAAGGGCGAACTGCCGATCAGGCTCAGCGCACCCATGCACACCACGGCAGCAGCGGCCGCAATCAATTTGTTACGCGTGTTGCACAGCGAGACCAGCACGTAGAGCATCATCGCCGTCAGCGCGTAATCGAGCTGATATTTGATCAAGTGCGCCGCGTACTGCGCGCAGACCGCACCGAGCAAACCGCCGAGCACCCACGAGGTGTGGCAGAACAGATTGAAACCGATCAGGTAACGCACGTTGACCGGTGCGCCCGTGCCGAGCTTGACGCTATGAAAGGCGAAGGATTCATCCGTCAGGCCACCGGCGTAAGCCCAACGCTCCATGCGGCTCAAGCCCAATGCACGCAGGGCTTTGGCCATGTACACCGACATCAGCATGTGCCGCGCATTGATCAGAAACGTGGTCAGCACAATGGTGGTCAGCGACGCACCGCTGGAGATCAGCGCCAGCGCGGCGAATTGCGAAGCGCCGGCATAGACAAACAAGCACATCGCCACCGGCAGCCACATCGGCAGGCCGGCGTTGACCGCCATCAGCCCGAAGACAAACGACACGGTGAAATACCCGGCGACCACCGGGCTGGCTTCGGCAAACGTGCGCGACGGCTGATGAGTCGCCATCAGCGGCGCGCTGCCGGACCTTTCATTCATAGATCCCTCTCAAATGTTCGTTCGCCGTGAGGCTCGCAAAAACCCTGGGCGGTCCAGAATCGCTTGCCCGCGAGGTTAGCATCGTCGACGAACAGAAACATCCGCAGCACCCCGACCCGTTTCATGTCGGACGACGCTGCTTCGACCAAACGCTGGCCCACGCCCTGGCTGCGGTAACGCGGGCTCACGGCCAGATGGTTGATCGTGCCGCGACTGCCGAGCATGCCGCCGAGCACCGCGCCGACGATCTCGCCCTCGACATCGAAAGCCAGGTACGCCGTGGTGGTTTTCTGGATCAACACGCCGCGCAGGCATTTGGCGTCCTGCCATTCGCAGAACGACACTTCGTCGAACTGGCGGAAGAAGCGCTCCATGCGTTGCGCATCCTTGGCGGTGGCGCGGCGCAGTACCACTGGCGTCGAGCACTCGACGCCGTCGATTGGGGTGATCTGATTAGCGAACAATGTCGAAAGCGGTCCCGGGCCGCGAGAAGGAAATCGCCAGAATCTGCCGGTACGCCATGGCATGGGTGTGGGTGTTGCGCGCCGGGGTCACGTAATGGCGCATGTCGCGATCGAGGAAGTAGGTGGTATCGAGAATTTCCTCGTAGGTGGTCGCCGCCAGCTGTTGCTGATGAATGTCGTACAAACGACTCTCAGCGCCCTCGACATTATTGCGCCCCCAGAAGTGCACGCCGCTGAACGGATAGCCGTCGCAATGAATGCCTTCAGGGGTGATTTCCAGCTGCTTGCCGGGTTTGATCTCAATGCGGATCTGATGGATCTGGCACTGCCAGATTTCATCGTGCAACTCTTCCGGCAGGACACTTTTGTACACTTCGAAATCGGTGTCGATCAGGCTGCGCATCACCGGCGAAGAGATCACTTCTTCGGAAAAGTCCTGAAAGTGTCGTACCACGCCACCGACGTAAGCGTTGTTCTCTTTCGATTGCACGTAAGCGCGATGCTCAAGTTGCTTGAGCTCACGGGTTTTCGGGTTGTATTCAAAGTCGCTGTAACGACGATAACGCATGCCGGCTTCGGCCTGACCGTAGTAACTGTCAGGCTCCATGTTTTCCCAACTCTTGGTCAGTCTGACGAAGTCGGCAAAATGACCGTAGAGATTGAAGTCACCACCCTGGACGTTGACAAACTTGTCGCGCCGTAGCGATTCGCCCACTTCTCTGTTCAAAACGATCATTACCAAATTCTCCGCTGCGTTGAACGCCCTAATCTATTGGGTGGAGAATTTGCGTCCATGAGAAAGAATTTCAGGCATTTGAAGCACTGCTTGAAACGGAATCTGCAGCGCTTGAAAAACGACTTTTACATGACAAGAACACCGGTTATTTGCGGTTTGCGCTGAAAAAACGCCGAAAAAAAACCCCGAACGAATCGGGGTTTTCTCATTTTTCTTACAGCGGATCGATCATCAGAAGATGTTGATCGGATAGTCCACGAATACACGCAGTTCGTTACCGCTGACGTTGTACTCGCTGGATTTCTGCGACACGCGCAGGATCGAACTGCGCAACTTCACGCTCAGGTCTTTGGCCGGGCCACTTTGCACGACGTACTTGAACTGGTTGAAGATCTCGCGCTCGGTGCCGCCTTCGCTGGTAGACGTGGTGATGTTGTCGCCGCGCACGTAAGCGAAGTTGTAGCTCAGACCCGGAACGCCGAACGAACCAAAGTCCAGGCCGTAACCCAGCTGCCAGCTGCGTTCGTCTTCGGCGTTGAAGTCGGACCAGTAGGAGTTGGCCAGATAGATGGAGTTACCACCGTCGCCAACACGGCCCTGATCTTTCTGGTAGCCGCCATAGGCGTAGCCCAGGTTGCTGTCGCCAGTGGAACGCTGATGCGCCACGGTGAACGAGTGCGGGCCGGTGGCGAAAGTGGCTGCCAGGCTCCAGATCTTGTTGTCGCGACCAGTGACGATGCTTTCGCCCGGCACGGTGTTTTCGCGTACGTACGAGCTGTCCAGCTTGGTGCGATAGCCGTTGAAGTCCAGGGTCAGGGACTGATCCTTGTTGAACGGAATCACATAGTTGGCGTTCACGTACTGTTTCTTCAAGACGTCTTCAACGTCGGACGCATACAGCGCGCCTTTGAAGTGTTCGGTGAACTGATAGCTGCCGCCCAACACGTTGATCGACTTGAGACCGCCGCTGTCACGGCCTTCATCGCTCTTGCGCGACTCGGCGGTGAATCGGCCGGCGTTCAATTCCAGGCCTTGGATCTCACGGGAGGTGATCAAAGTACCGGTATAGCTTTCCGGCAGCAGACGCACGTTGTCGTAGCTCAGCACCGGCAGGGCCGGCATCTGGTCGCCATAGGTCAACACGGTGTTGGAAACACGGAATTTGACCGCTGCGCCGCCCTTGGCGATGTCGTGGTTCGCACGACCGTCATTTTCCTGTTTGAAGAAGTCGATGCCGCCGGCGCCGCTACGGCCCTTGCCGCCGTCCAGGCGCAATGCGTACAGACCGAAAGCGTCCACGCCGACACCGACGGTGCCTTGAGTGAAGCCCGAGGAGAACGTACCGATGGCCGCTTGGCCCCATTCGGCCTTGTCCTTGTTACCGTCTTTGTAATCACGATTGATGTAGGCGTTGCGCAACAGTACTTTCAGGCTGCTGTCTTCAACGAAACCCTTGGATTCGGCCTGGTCGTTAGCCATGGCCTGTGTAGCACTCAACATCCCCAGTGCGATCAGACTGATTCGCTTGTTCAACATTTTGTTTTCCTTATTACGGGTTGAAACGCGCTGTGTCGAACGGCTGAAACGGCGCTTTCTGCACTCTTGTATTCACCCCGAAACAAAAAAGCCCGCCGACGTTAACGTCATGGCGGGCCTGCTCCTTATTTTGAGTCATGGCGGTTAGCCACAGGCGTTGGGCCGAATCGTAGCCGCGCCCTGAACTGTGTGTCAATTTCAAGAATCGTCTTTAAATAGGCGAAAAACGTCTAAGAAACGTAATTTTTTTGCTGGGCGGTTGCAGAAAAAACGGATTAAACAGGGAGTTTGAACTGTGGGAGCGAGCCTGCTCGCGAAGCGCTGGATCAGTCAACAAAGTCACTGGCAGTGCTGACGCCTTCGCGAGCAGGCTCGCTCCCACTTTTGAATACCTGTGGATAAAAATCAGGCAAAAAAAGCGCCGCCATCCCGGCAGCGCTTTTACCAATCCCTATTGTTCTTATCCTTCCATCACATCCCACAAGGCTTCCAGCTCGGCCTCGCTGAACAGGCCAGCGGGGTAACGCTCGATCATCATCCGGCGCGGATCAGGTTGTCTGATCTGACGCGTTCCATTGGACTTCAACCAGTGCGCGACAAGCTGGAGCGATTCGCCGTTGACGGCCATGGGATGCACAGTCCGCTCGCTGATTACGTTCACTTCGGCGTTCATTTCAGCGCTCTCTCCCCGTTCGTGAGCGGCTACGTTATCCAAGGTTTGTGACAGAACTGTTGAAGTTCCCCGCCCTCCCTAGTGCATAAGGAGCAATACAAGAGCTATGCCAAGGCGACTCGAATGTCGACCGGCGGATACAAACAAGCCCGCGGTCCTGACGGGCCGCGGGCTTGCTTTGATGCAGAGCGAGCTAATCATTGCCTGGCTGATTTGTGAATCAACTCAAGCTGTTACGACTCAACTCACTCTTTGTGCGGCGCTGGCTGCTGTTGGGTAAGGCAGTGAATATTGCCGCCACCCAGTAACAGTTCGCGGCCCGGCACCATCACTACTTCGTGTTGCGGGAACAGCTTCTGCAGGATTTCCCTGGCCGGGGCGTCCATCGGGTCGTCGAAGCTCGGCGCGATGATGCCGCCGTTGACGATCAGGAAGTTCACGTAGGAACCGGCCAGACGCACGGAAGGATTGCGCTCCTGCGAACCGTCCACCGCATCGACGCCGGCACACTCTTCTTCGGTCGCGTACAGCGGCCCCGGAATCGGCATTTTGTGCACCGTGAACGGGCGGCCCTTGGCGTCGGTGCTGCTTTGCAGCACTTTCATTGCGGCCTGGCAGCGCGGGTAGTTCGGATCCTGCGGATCATCGGTCCACGCCAGCAGCACTTCGCCCGGACGCACGTAGCAGCAGAAGTTATCCACATGGCCGTCGGTTTCATCGTTGAACAAGCCATCCGGCAACCAGATGATCTTGTCCACGGACAGGTTGTCGCTGAGTACGGCTTCGATTTCTTCGCGGCTCAGGTGCGGGTTGCGATTGCGGTTGAGCAGGCATTCTTCGGTGGTGATCAGCGTGCCTTCGCCGTCGACATGAATCGAACCGCCTTCGAGCACGAAACCTTCGGTGCGGTAACGCGGGCTGCGCTCGATCTCGAGGATCTTGCCGCCGACCTGCGAATCACGGTTCCACGGTGCATACAGGCCGCCATCGAAACCGCCCCAGGCGTTGAAATCCCAGTTCACACCGCGCACTTCACCATGGTTATTGATAACAAAGGTCGGGCCGCTGTCACGAACCCAGGCGTCGTCGCTGGACATTTCCACCACGCGGATATTCGGCACATCGAGGCGCGCGCGGGCGTTTTCGTATTGGCCGGCGGAGACGGCAACGGTGACCGGCTCGAAACGGGCGATGGCTTTGGCCACGGCGGCGTGCGCGGCCTGCGCCGGTTTGCCGCCCAGACGCCAGTTGTCCGGGCGCTCGGGCCAGATCATCCAGGTCTGGGTTTGTGGCGCCCACTCGGCCGGCATGTAGAAGCCGTCGGCGCGCGGGGTACTTTTCAATGTGGTCATCAGGACTCCAGGGAACCGTCGAGGGTTTTCAACGCGCCGTACAGATTCGGTCGGCGGTCGCGGAATGAACCCCACGCGCTGCGAATATGTTCCAGCTCGTCGAGGTTGAACGTGTGCACAAGAATACCTTCTTCGGTTTTATTCAGCTCCTGCACTTTTTCGCCGAACTGGTTGGCGATGAATGAAGAGCCATAGAAGGTGATGTCGTAGCCGTCCTGTTCTTCGTTGCCGATGCGGTTGCTGGCGATCAGCGGCATCAGGTTGGCGCCGGCATGGCCCTGCTGCACCCGCTGCCAGTGATCGCGCGAAGAAATGGTCTTGTCGTGCGGCTCGCTGCCGATCGCGGTCGGATAAAAGAGAATTTCCGCGCCTTGCAAGGCCATGCTGCGCGCCGCTTCCGGGAACCACTGGTCCCAGCAGATGCCGACGCCGATTTTCGCATAACGGGTGTTCCATACCTTGAAGCCGGTGTCGCCCGGGTTGAAGTAATACTTTTCGTGATAGCCCGGGCCGTCGGGGATATGGCTTTTACGATAAATCCCGAGGTTGCTGCCGTCGGCGTCGATGATCGCGATGCTGTTGAAGCGTGCACGCCCCGCCAGTTCGTAGAAGCTGATCGGCAGCACCACTTGCAGCTCTTTGGCGATTTTCCGGAAATGCTTGATGGCCACGTTTTCTTCAACCGTCGTTGCCAGTTGCAGGTAATCCGGATTGGGCTTCTGGCAAAAGTACGGCGCCTCGAACAGTTCCTGGATGAGGATGATCTGCGCGCCTTTGGCGGCGGCTTCGCGGACCAGTCTTTCAGCGGTTTCGAGGTTGGCTTCCAGGTCCCACGAACAGGCCATCTGCGTGGCGGCGACGGTAACGATACGGCTCATGAATCATCTCCGGGCTAGTGCTTTGACGGTCGAAGAATTCGACCGAAAAGAAAACGCGCGCACCGGACAAAAGATCGCCATGCCGGAGCAATGGCAACTTTATAACCGATAAATATCGGCTTTAGAAGCTGTAAAGAAGAAATCTCTCTGTTTGAACGCCAATTAAATCGATACAAATCGGACTTCAGACCGAAAATAAATGTGGGAGCGAGCCCGCTCGAGAATGCGCTGTGTCAGTCACCGCATGTGGCGACTGATACACAGCTTTCGCGAGCAGGCTCGCTCCCACAGGGGATGTGCGTTGCTTAAATGCCTTCGGTAAGCACCCGATCCAGCATATCGACAAAGAAATCCACGCTCTGGCGCGACGTCACCATCGGTGGCTTGATCTTGAGGATGTTCAAATCATCGCCCGTCGGCTGCATGAAAATCCCCAACTCGCGCAGGCGATCACACAGCAACGCAGTCTCGGCGGTTGCCGGTTCCAGTGTCTGCCGATTGCGGATCAGTTCCAGCCCCAGATAAAACCCGGAGCCGTGCACCGCGCCGACCAGCGGATGTTTATCGATCAACGCTTCCAGGCGCGCCTTGAAGTGGCCGCCGACGACCTGGGCGTTTTCCCAGAGCTTTTCTTCCTCCATCACATCGAGCACCGCCATACCAATCTGGCAACTGACCGGACTGCCGCCCGCCGACGAGAAGAAATAGCCTTCGGCCTCCAGCGCCTCCGCGATTTCCCGGCGAGTGATCACCGCGCCAAGTGGCTGACCGTTACCCATGCCCTTGGCCATGGTGATGATGTCCGGCACCACGCCCTGCTCTTCGAAGCCCCAGAAAAAATGACCCATGCGCCCGTAACCGACCTGCACTTCGTCAGCGATGCACACCCCGCCCTGCGCGCGGACCTTTTCATACACCTGCGGCAAATAGCCCGGCGGTAAAGAAATACCCCCGGCATTGCCGTAGACCGGCTCGCAGATGAAACCGGCCAGTTGCCGCTTTTGCTCGGCCAGTTTTTGCAGATGATGCTCGACGCTGCGCACGTAATCCGGCGCCGAATCGGCGCCACGGAATTCGCCGCGATACGTGTTCGGCGCTGGCACTGGGTGCACCCAGTCCGGGCGACTTTCCAGCGCTTTCGGGTTGTCGGCAATCGACGTCGATACCGCATCGGCACCGATCGTCCAGCCGTGATACGCCTCGAGCACACTGATCATGTCGCGCCCGCCGCTGTAGGCCCAGGCCAGACGAATCGCCAGGTCATTGGCCTCGCTGCCGCTGTTGACCAGAAACACACGATCCATGCCCTCCGGCGCCAGCTTCACCAAGCGCTCGGAAAACTCGGCGACCGCCGCGTAGTTGAAGCGCGAATTGGTATTGAGCAACGACCACTGCCGCGCCGCGACCGCCGCCATCCGAGGGTGACCGTGGCCGAGCACGGCGACGTTGTTGAGCATGTCCAGATAGGATCGGCCCTGCATATCAATCAGGTGATTGCGCCAGCCGCGTTCAATGCGCGGCGGGTCAACGTAATAGTGCTTTTGCGTGCGGGCAAAACTGGCATCGCGGCGTTCGAGCAGGGTATTCGCGTCCAGCTCAGGCTCGGCGTCGCAGGCTAGCCCGAGCAGCATCGCCGGTGACGGGCACAACGCCTGCCACGCCGATGCACGGGACGGCGTGCAGAACAGCGGCGCGTCGAGCTCTGCTTCTCGGCACAACTGCACAATCAGCGGCCCAGTGACTTCACCGAGTTTCTGGCCTCTATCCACTGCCACCCCATGTTCAAGAACAGGCGTCACGCCCCACAGGCGAACGCTGAACTGTGGGCCATCGAGTTGCAGCGCACCGTTTGCCGCTTGCTTCAGAATGCCGGCGAACGGTGCTTGCACTTCGGTTCCGGTCGGCACACGCAATTCGACATGCAACGGGAACGTGTCCGGCTCAGTCGCGCTGTCTGGCCGAGTACGTGACAAGCGGTACTGGCCATAACGCGTCGCCGCCAGCCCGTGCACCGCTTCGGCCTCTGTCAGCAAGCGCTGATCAATGCCCGGCTGCTCCCAATTGCCCGCCTCGAAGTGCGGGCTCAACACGCCCAGATCGATCAGCGCGAATTCGCGCCCGACCAATCCGGGCAGCAATGGCGCAAATTCCGGTTTTTCGACCTTCGGCACGGTCTGGCCCACGGCGGTGAGAATCGCCGCTTCCATCAGCGCCTGTGGCACCGATGTCGCGACGTGAAAGATTTCCCACTCGTGACTGAGATTGTCGCGGCTATACGTATTGGTGGGGTCGATGCTCACCTGTTGCTCGCCACTGAGCACCAGCACCGCCGCCCGCGCCACGATCAATGGCCACAGCGCTTGCAGCTCAGCGTACTGCAACGGATTGACCGCGTGATAAGCCTTGACCGCCGGCAGGATGACAAACGGATCGCCATCGGCGTGATGCAGCAAAGCCGCACAGGTCACCGACAGATCGGTGATACGCCAGGTGCGCACCAGATCACCGAAGTCGATCACACCCTGCAACTGCCAATGCCGCTGGGCATCACGCGCCCAGACGACGTTGTCATCGGTGATGTCCATGTGAATCGCCTGCACCGGCAGTTTGTCCAGCAGCGGCTGCAAACGGCGCTCGGCCTGCTCGGCGGCAGCGCTGATCGCCGCACCCTGCTGCGCGTCGGTGATCACCGGCAACAGATGACTGATCAAAGCGTTGGCGTGACGCGCGTCCCACTGCAAGGTGCGTTCAAGACCCGGGTGATCGAAACCTGCCAGGGCCAGATCCATCTCGCCACAGAGTCGGCCAAACCCGGCGACCACGTCTTTGCCAAGATGATCGAAATCGGTCAATGGTTGGCCGTCGATGTACTCCAGCAACCGCACATGCACCGTTTCGCCATTGGCTTGCAACGACAACAGATCTGCACCGTTATTGGCTGCGATGACGCGCGGCACCTTGATCGCCGAGTGCTCGGCCAAGTATTTGAGCCCGGCGTGCTGGGCTTGCAGCTCAACAAGAGCGTAGTCGCCACGACAGACTTTCAGCACGAAGCGTCCACGCTCGCTGTCGACGCGATAATTCAGATCCTGCTGGCTGCCCAGCGCCTGCAACGTGCCGCTGAACCCGTAATATTCGGCCAGCCATTGCAGCGCCTGCGCCTCTGAAACCTGCGGACCGGGCAAACTGGCGCGATGAATCAACGTGGCGAGCGGCATGAAACGACCCCTGAAATTTTATTAGGCGCTTATATCGCCATTGCCTTGGCGGTTACGCAACCCCTTAAGACGTTGCCCGGTCAACCGAAAACGGAAATGCGATCATGAAAGACTTCCAGGCAAACTTTCCTACAAGACTTTCAGATTGTGTTTCAGCGCCGCTCTGTGCAATCTGCGCCCCGAATTCACAGCACGGATGCAAGCCCAAGTCATGTCCCATCGTCGCCTCGCCCTTACCGACAAAAAGGTTCGCAACATCCCTCGCCGCTTACGTGCATTGGCTGCTTGGGCCGCCGATTTCGAGGGATACTTTCCAGCCGACCTCACTCTCGAAGATAAATACTGGAACTGGAAAATTCCGATTCACATGGCGATGGTCGAAGGAAAACAGGCAACGACCGATCTGAAAAGGCAATGTGCCCAGCACTTGATCGACGCGGCGCAGCATCTACGCCTGGCTCGTCCTGAGCATGCGCTTGACTGCAGGGTGGTCGCAGCCATTTGTGTTCCCGGCATGTTTTCCAGCGAAATCTGTATCTATACGGATCTGGAATACCACCGCGGTCACATCCCTGCCTCCGACAGCGAATATGTCGAAACCGGCAAAAGCCTGGCTCAAGAATGGGGTCTTGTGTTGCCAAAGGGCATGGGCGAACGAGGTTTGCGCTACGAGGTTGAAGGCTGGGATGGGCAGACTTATGAAGAGGAACGCTGGTATTTTGGCGAGGTCGATTGACGCTCCGGCGTAGTCCGCACTCGCGCCCCGCAGCGCTTTGCGCAAGAATGTCGGCCATTCAAACCTGTCTATGGAAATCCCCATGAATGTCATCACCACCGATCTGCCCGGTGTTCTGATCATCGAACCCAAGGTGTTCGGCGACGAGCGTGGTTTTTTCTACGAGAGTTTCAATGCCAAGGCGTTTCAGGACGCTACCGGTCTGGAAACGCAGTTTGTGCAGGACAACCATTCGCGCTCGCAAAAAGGCGTGCTGCGTGGTCTGCATTACCAGTTGCAGAACACCCAGGGCAAGCTGGTTCGTGTGACCGCGGGTGAAGTGCTCGATGTGGCGGTGGACATCCGTCGCAGCTCGCCGCATTTCGGCAAATCGGTGGCGGTGCGCCTGTCGGCGGAAAACCATCGTCAGCTATGGGTACCGGAAGGTTTCGCTCACGGTTTCGTGGTGCTGAGCGAGTTCGCCGAGTTCCTCTACAAGACCACCAATTATTACGACCCGTCTTCCGAGCGCAGCATTCGCTGGGACGACCCGGCGCTGGGCATCGACTGGCAACTGGACGAAGCGCCGAAGCTGTCGGCCAAGGACCAGGCGGCTGCGCTGCTCAAGGACGCTGACGTCTTCGCCTGAGGCCGGGCATAATGCGCCTGTCCCTACAGGCGTATCCGGCACATGAAACCACCGCTCCCCCGCAGACCCCGCTGGCGCAGCCTCGCACTGTTGGCCCTGTGCCTGGCGCCGCTGCTGTGGCCGCTGGAGCACCTCGCCGAGCGCTATTACCGCAGCGAACTCGCCGGACAGAATCGCCAGACCCTCGACCTCTACGTCGCCAATCTGCTCGGCACCCTGCATCGCTATGAAGTGTTGCCGCAGATTCTCGGCGATCTGCCGGCCCTGCGCGCGGTGCTCGGTGCGCCGGACGACGGCGTGACCCAAGGCAACGCCAATCGCCTGCTGAAAAACATCGCCGCGCAGACCGGCGCTGAAGTCATGTACCTGATGGACACATCCGGCCAGACGCTGGCGGCGTCGAACTGGGACAAACGCGACAGCTTCGTCGGCCGCAACTTCGCTTTCCGCCCGTATTTCAGCGAAGCCATGGCCGGGCGCCTCGGACGCTTCTTCGGCCTCGGCACCACTTCGGCCAAACGCGGCTACTTCTTCGCCGCTGCCGTGCGCAACGGCGAGAAAATCATCGGCGTGCTGGTGATCAAGGTCGACCTCGACCATACCGAAAGCCTGTGGGGCAAAACCCCGGAACAATTGCTGGTGACCGACCATAACGGCGTGGTCATCCTGACGTCGCGCCCGGAATGGCGTTTCCGGTCCACTCGCGAGTTGAGCGATGCCGAGCGCGCCGCGATCACTGCGATCCAGCCCTACCCGACCCGTGAACCCCGGCCGCTTAACCTGAGCGCCGACGCCTGGCTGACGCAGACCCACGACATCGCCGAAACCGGCTGGAGCGTGAGCATTCTCGCCCCGCGCACGCTGATCGATCGTCCGGTGCGCACGGTAGTTGCGATCGGCGGCGCCACGCTGTTGGTGGTGATGCTGCTGGTGGGTTTGATGATGCAACGTCGCCGGCATTATCTGGAGCGCATCGCCTTCGAGGCCAAAGCGCGCCGCGAACTGGAAGGTCGGGTGGCTGAACGTACCAGCGATCTGGAGGGCCTCAACCGGCGTTTGAAGCAGGAAGTGCTCGAGCGTGAGCAGGCGCAGCAGGAGCTGGTGCGCGCCCAGGACGATCTGGTCCAGGCGGGCAAATTGTCGGCGCTGGGGACCATGTCGGCGAGCATCAGTCACGAACTCAATCAACCGCTGGCGGCGATTCGCAGCTATGCGGAAAACGCCGAAGTGCTGCTCGATCATCAGCGCACCGAGGACGCGCGCGGCAACCTCAAGCTGATCAGCGAACTGACCGGGCGCATGGCCTCGATCATCGCCCACCTGCGCGCCTTCGCCCGCCGCGATCGCCACGCACCGGAAAGCGTCGCCCTGCAACCGGCGCTGGACGATGCGCTGGCATTGCTGGCCAAACGTCGGCGCAGCATGGAAGTCGAACTTATCCGCGACTTGCCCGCAGCCACGCTGTGGGTCGAGGCCGGCGAAACCCGCTTGCGTCAGGTGCTGGGCAATCTGCTGGCCAATGCTCTCGATGCGCTCACCGAAAAAGGCCCGCCGCGCAAATTGTGGCTGAGTGCCGAAGCCACCGCCGACGGCGTCAATCTGTACATTCGCGACAACGGCCCCGGGTTCTGCATGGAAGCTCTTGGCCGCGCCAGCGAGCCCTTTTACACCACCAAGACCCGCACCCAGGGTCTGGGTCTGGGACTGGCCATTTGTGAAACGCTGATGCGCGCCTTTGGTGGCGAGCTGTCGTTCGCCAACCACAAACAAGGCGGTGCCCTGATCACCCTGCGCCTGCGCGCCGGCGCGCCCGGAGTCAGCCTGCAACCGTCCGAGGATCGAAGTGCATGACCATCGACAATCGCATCCAGGTAGTGTTGATCGACGACGATCCGCACTTGCGCCAGGCTCTCGGCCAGACCCTGGACCTGGCCGGCCTGAAAATCCTGCCGCTGTCCGAAGCCAAAGGGCTGGCGGCACAGCTTGAGCGTGACTGGCCGGGGGTGGTGGTCAGCGACATCCGCATGCCGGGCATGGACGGCCTCGAGCTGCTCAGTGAATTGCACGCACAGGATCCCGAGTTGCCGGTGCTGCTGATCACCGGCCATGGCGACGTACCGCTGGCAGTGCAAGCGATGCGCGCCGGCGCTTACGACTTTCTGGAAAAACCCTTTGCCAGCGATGCACTGCTCGACAGCGTCCGTCGCGCCCTCGCGCTACGGCGGCTGGTGCTGGACAACCGCAGCCTGCGTCTGGCCTTGAGCGACCGCAACGAATTGAGCGCGCGGCTGGTCGGCCATTCGACGCCGATGCTGCGCCTGCGTGAGCAGATCGGTGCGCTGGCGGCGACCAAGGCTGACGTGCTGATCCTCGGCGAAACCGGTGCCGGCAAAGAAGTCGTGGCCCGCGCGCTGCACGACTTGTCGAGCCGCCGCAACGGTCCGTTCGTAGCGATCAACGCCGGCGCCCTGGCGGAATCGGTGGTGGAAAGCGAGCTGTTCGGTCACGAACCCGGCGCTTTCACCGGCGCGCAGAAACGCCGCATCGGCAAATTCGAATTCGCCAACGGCGGCACGCTGTTTCTCGACGAAATCGAAAGCATGAGCATAGACGTGCAAGTGAAGCTGCTGCGCATGCTGCAGGAGCGCGTCGTCGAACGCCTGGGCGGCAATCAGTTGATCCCGCTGGACATCCGCGTCATCGCGGCGACCAAGGAAGACCTGCGCCAGGCGGCGGATCAGGGTCGCTTCCGCGCCGACTTGTATTACCGCCTCAACGTCGCGCCGCTGCGCATCCCGCCGCTGCGCGAAAGGGGCGAAGACGCACTGGTGCTGTTCCAGCACTACGCTGATGAAGCCAGCGCCCGCCACGGCTTGCCCCCCCACGAACTGCAACCGGCACACCGCGCCCTGCTGCTGCGCCACACCTGGCCGGGCAATGTACGTGAACTGCAAAATGCCGCCGAACGCTTCGCCCTCGGGCTTGAACTGGCACTGGACAACAGCGCTGATGGCAGCGGTGGCACGCCGGTAGAAGTGGTCAGTGGCGGCCTCAGCGAGCAAGTGGAAAACTTCGAGAAATCGCTGATCGCCGCCGAGCTGGCGCGCTCGCACAGCTCGGTGCGCAGCCTCGCCGAAGCCTTGGGTATTCCGCGCAAGACCCTGCATGACAAGCTGCGCAAACACGGTCTGAATTTCGGCGACAGCAGCCACGGGGAAGACCACGAATGAGCAGCGCAAGCGAATACCTGCAAACGGTGCTGCATCACGACATTCCGCTGACCGCCGAGATGGGCCTCAAAGTGCTCGAGTGGCGTGAGCAGCAATTGAGCCTGCACCTGCCGCTTGCGCCCAACGTCAATCACAAGAGCACCATGTTTGGCGGCAGCCTCTACTG
This sequence comes from Pseudomonas sp. Sample_14, assembly GCF_004307515.1. Taxonomy (NCBI): domain Bacteria; kingdom Pseudomonadati; phylum Pseudomonadota; class Gammaproteobacteria; order Pseudomonadales; family Pseudomonadaceae; genus Pseudomonas; species Pseudomonas sp. Sample_14. The sequence goes on from NZ_RCOC01000093.1 coordinate 87,585, forward strand.
CGGCGCGGTGCTGGCCGGCTGGGGCTGGTTGCATCTACGTTTGCAGGAAGAAGGGATTACTGACGGACACATCGTCATTCAGGAAGGGCAGATCAGTTATCCGCTGCCGGTGACCGGGGACGCCGTGGCGATCTGCCCGGCATCGGATGCCGCGGTGTGGAAGCGGTTTGTGGCGATGTATCGGCGATACGGACGGGCGCGGTTGACGCTGGATACGCGGATCCTGAATGCGGGAAGCGAGGACGATGCGGTGAGATTTACCGGGCAGTACGTTTTGCACCGTTGAAGATCAACAGCCCCTCACCCTAGCCCTCTCCCGAGGGAGAGGGAACCGATACGGGGATGCTACACATTTACGTCGACCTGAACTGCTTCGCCGAATCCACAATCGACTCGATTCTCCAGGACAATGCATAGCGCCAGACAACTCGGTCGGCTCCCTCTCCTGGGGGAGCGGGCTGGGTGAGGGGAATTGCGGATCAGGCAGTTAGCCTCGGGCCAACTCCAACAACCGCGCGCGCCACGCAGCCTTCGCCGGCAGCGCCAGAAAGAACTCGTTCAACAGCGATTCTCGCGGCGGATAACTGAACGCCTCGCCGCTCAGATCCAGCACCTCGCCCCCCGCGCCTTCCAGCACGCCCTGCGCTGCCGCCGTGTCCCACTGCGAAGTCGGCGCCAGTCGCGGATAGCAATCAGCAGCACCTTCGGCCAATAGACAGAACTTCAAGGAACTGCCGATATTGGCCAGTTGCAGCTCACCAAGACTGGCGCTCAACCCGGCCAGCAAACGCTCTTGCTCGGGACTTGAATGTCGGCGGCTGGCCACCACGGTAAACGCCTCGCCCGGCGCAGGCACATCGCGCACCTGAATCGCCGTCGGCGTACCGCCCTCGTCGCCACGCCAGGCTCCAAATCCGGCACCGCCGACGTAAAAACGACCGTTGGTCGGCATCGTCACCACGCCAAATACCACCCGGCCATTTTCGATCAGCGCGATGTTGACGGTGAATTCCTCGCTACCGCTGATGAACTCCTTGGTGCCGTCCAGCGGATCCACCAGCCACCAGCGCTGCCAACCGGTGCGCACGCTTTGCGGGATGTCGGCGTCCTCTTCCGAGAGCACCGGAATGCTCGGATCCAGCGCCGTCAGCCCGGCAACGATAAGGTGATGCGCAGCCAGATCGGCAGCCGTCACCGGCGAATCATCGGACTTGGCCGTGACTTCGACGCCGGCACGCCAGAACGGCAGAATCGCCTCGCCAGCCTGTAAAGCCAGCGCAACCACAGGTGCCATCAGCGGATGGGGAAAATTCATCGACGTCTCACTCATAGCTGAACACCCCGCGCTGGCTCAGCAGGTCGCGGGTCAAATACAGCGCCGCCAACGCGCGGCCCTCGGAAAATTGCGGATTCTGCGCCAGTGCCGACAGTTCGCGCAGGTTGACCTTGTCGACCCGCATCGGCTCCGGCTCATCACCTTCCAGCCGCTCTTCATACAGGTCGGTGGCCAGCACCACTTGGATTTTCTGGCTCATGTAACCGGGCGACAGCGACAGCTCGGTCAGATGCTCCAGTTGACGCGCGCCATAACCGGCCTCTTCCTTGAGCTCCCGCTCGGCCGCCGCCAGCACGTCCTCGCCCGGCTCGATCAGGCCTTTGGGCAGAGACAGTTCGTATTCGTCGGTGCCGCCGCAGTATTCCTCGATTAACACTGCGTGTTCGGCATCAAGCATCGCGACGATCATCACCGCGCCATAACCCGCGCCCTTGCCGACCAGACGCTCGTAAGTACGCTCCACGCCATTGGAAAATCGCAGCTTGAGTTCTTCGACGCGAAACAGGCGACTGGTGGCGACGATCTCGCGGGCGAGTACGGTGGGTTTCTGGCGCATGCAAAGCTCCTTGGCGTGAACGCGCTACTATAACGCGGCTTTCCCGATTGTTTGCGTCGGATATCCTTTCACCGTTCGAGACGTTGCCATGCCTTCTTTACCGTGGTCCGACATCGATACCGTTCTGCTCGACATGGACGGCACGCTGCTGGATCTGCACTTCGACAACCATTTCTGGCTCGAACACCTGCCCCAGCGCTACGCCGAGCTGCACGGCATCAGCCGGGCCATGGCCGAGCTGGAATTGCAGCCGCTGTTCGAGCGCCACGCCGGCCAGTTGCAGTGGTATTGCCTGGATTTCTGGAGCGCGGAACTGAAATTGTCGGTGCGTGAACTGAAACAGGAAACCGCCCACTTGATCGCCCTGCGCGCGGATGCCGATACCTTTCTCGATGCAATCAAACGCGCCGGCAAACGGGTGATCATGATCACTAATGCACACCGCGATTCGCTGTCGTTGAAACTGGAACGGATCGAACTCGCACCATACTTCGAGCGGCTGATCAGCTCGCACGACTATGGTTATCCCAAGGAGAACCCGCAGTTCTGGGATGCCTTGCAGGCGGACATCGGTTTTGATCCGGCGCGCAGCCTGTTTATCGACGACACCTTGCCGATCCTGCGCAGTGCACGGGATTTTGGCGTGGCGCACTTGCTGGCGGTGAAAGAACCGGACAGCCGCAAAGGGCCGAAAGACACAGCGGAGTTTGCCGCAGTCGAGGATTACCGGGATTTGATTGCAGGGCTTTGACCCCGCGTTGCTGCCATCGCGAGCAGGCTCGCTCCCACACCGAAATACGTTTCAAATGTGGGAGCGAGCCTGCTCGCGAAAGCGCTTTCGAATGTTATTCAGGAATACGCAGTACTTGTCCCGGGTAGATCTTGTCTGGATGTTTGAGCTGAGGTTTGTTGGCCTCGAAAATCTTGTTGTACTGGTTGGCGTCGCCATACACGCGCTTGGAAATCGCACTCAGCGTATCGCCCTTCTCGACCGTGACAAATTTTGCAGCGGCGGCAACGCCACCCGTCACGGTGATCTGATCGTCCACGCCACTCACGCCGGCGACGTTACCCAGGGCCAAGAGAATCTTTTCTTTCTCTTCCTGACTCGCCGCTTCACCCGTGGCGATGACCTTTTCGCCTTCAACCTTGACTTGGATCTTCGACGTATCGATACCAGTCAGCGCTTCCTGCACGTGCTTGGTCAGCGCTGCGCTGTTGGCCTCGGCCTTGTCCGGCGTCAGTGCATCGAGAATCTTTTCACCGGCTTCTTTCAAAAAACTGAACAGGCTCATCGCATTCACTCCATGTAATAAAGGGTCAGTCGTCCAAGCCTAGACCACCCCAGCCAAACCCGGTTCCAGTCCGACCAATGACGCTGCCGCGCCGCAGGCGGTAGAATCGCCACACCCCGCCAACCGCCCGGAGCGAAGATGGACATCAAGCAACTGAAATTCCTCATCGCCCTCGACGAAACCCGCCATTTCGGCCAGGCCGCCGCGCGCTGCCACATCACCCAGCCGACCCTGTCGATGCGCTTGCGCAGCCTCGAAGAAGAACTCGACCTGCCATTGGTCAATCGCGGCCAGCGCTTCGAAGGCTTCACCGCACCGGGCGAACGCGTGCTGGCGTGGGCGCGTACGGTGCTGGCAGCTTACGACGGCTTGCAGGCGGAAGCGGCGGCCTGTCGCGGAAATCTGATTGGTACGCTGCGCCTGGGCGTGGTGCCGCTGTCGAGCTTCGATCCCTTGCCGCTGATGCAACGACTGCACGCGGCGCACCCGGACTTGCGCTTCGAGCTGTCGTCGCTGAGCTCCGAGCAAGTGCTCGAACACTTGGCGAACAACCGCATCGACATTGGCGTGTCGTATCTGGAGCGCCTGGACAGCGAGCGCTTCGATTCGCTGGCCTTCAACGAGACGCGCATGGGCCTGCTCTATGACGAGCGCTCGTTCAACTTCGGCGAAGAACCCCTGAGCTGGGAGTCGCTGATCGAACTGCCGCTGTGCATGCTCACCAGCGGCATGCACTTTCGCCAGTCCATCGACCACAACTTCCACAGCCGTGGCCTGACCCCGCAACCGCTGTTGCAAACCGACGCCGTGCATCAACTGCTGCAAGCAGTACACGGCGGTTTTTGCTGCGCGATCATGCCGCTTGATGGCGGCGCGGAAACCCTCGCTGATCACCTGCGTCTGCAACCGATCGAAAATGCCCACACCCTCGCGCCACTGGGGCTGATCATGCGCCGTGGCGCGCCGCGTTCAGCGCTGGCAGAAGCCTGTTTCGCGCTTTATCAGAAATCGTCAAAAGACGCTTGATCGACGGCATCTATCGGTAGATCGGTAATAGCGATTAGACGCGACAACTTGCCGCGCCTAGTCTTGACCTAGATCAAACCGTCGGTGATGCCATGAACGCCAAGCGCCCAGCCTGCGCGGCGCCAGCAATTGAAACGCCCGCGCCTGCCGCCAGCCAGACCTACAGCTACAGCGATTTACCCTTTGAGGCATCGGCCAGCACCGCGCTGGCCGAGGAAGTCGCGTTGGCGATCGCCTACAACGGCATCAGCCAGGCGGTGATGCTGGTGACCCCGACCGATCTGGAAGACTTCATTGTCGGCTTCAGCCTCGGCAGCGGCATCATCGAAGACGCCAGCGATATCTACGATCTGCAACTGACAGGCGCCGGCTCGGCGCAATACGCGCAAGTGACCATCGCCAATCGCGCATTCTGGAACCTCAAACAGCAGCGTCGGCAGTTGGCCGGCACCAGTGGCTGCGGACTGTGCGGCGTCGAAGCCGTCGAACAGGCGCTGCCTGAGCTCAAAGTGTTGCCGGGCGCAGCCTTGCCACCGATCGAATGGCTCGACGGTTTGCGCCAGCGCATCGGCGCCTTCCAGCCGCTCGGCCAGCATTGCGGCGCGGTGCATGCTGCGGTGTTCATGAATGCCAGCGGTGAATTGCTGCTCGGTCGTGAAGACATCGGCCGCCATAACGCCCTCGACAAGCTGATCGGCGGGTTGATCCGCCAGAAGATTTCTACCGAAGGCGGCCTGGCGATTGTCACCAGCCGTTGCAGCCTCGAATTGATCCAGAAAGTCTTGCGTGCCGGCATCCAGACCCTGGTCAGCCTGTCGGCACCCACCGGCCTGGCCGTGCAATGGGCCCGGCGCCACAACCTCAATCTCATCCACCTGCCGCAGAAAAGTGCGCCGCGGATGTACAGCCCCGCGATGGAGAATCAAGCGTGAGCCAACATCATCAAGCCGACCAGAAACCTGTCCCGCGCTACAAGCCTTACAAAGGTGCCGCTGGCGGCTGGGGCGCCCTGATCAGTGTGGCCCAGGCGTGGCTGACCAGCGACAACGCCCTGAAAAACCTGCGCATGATGCTCAAGACCAACCAGAATGGCGGTTTCGACTGCCCGGGTTGCGCCTGGGGTGATTCGCCGGAAAGCGGCATGGTCAAGTTCTGCGAGAACGGCGCCAAAGCGGTGAACTGGGAAGCGACCAAGCGTCGCGTCGATGCGAAGTTCTTCGCCAAGCACAGCGTCACTTCCCTGCTGGAGCAGAGCGATTACTGGCTGGAATATCAGGGCCGCCTGACCGAGCCGATGGTCTACGACGCCGAGTCCGATCGCTACAAGCCGATCAGTTGGGAAGATGCCTTCGCTCTGATCGGCAAGCACCTGCGCAATCTGCCGAGCCCGGATCAGGCCGAGTTCTACACCTCGGGGCGCGCCAGCAACGAAGCGGCGTATCTGTATCAGCTGTTCGTGCGGGCTTACGGCACCAACAATTTCCCTGACTGCTCGAACATGTGCCACGAGGCCAGCGGCGTGGCGTTGGCGCAGAGTGTCGGGGTCGGCAAAGGCACGGTGACCTTCGACGACTTCGAACACGCCGACGCGATTTTCGTCTGGGGCCAGAACCCCGGCACCAACCATCCGCGCATGCTCGAACCGTTGCGTGAAGCGGTGAAACGCGGCGCCCAGGTGGTGTGCATCAATCCGCTGAAAGAGCGCGGTCTGGAGCGTTTCCAGCATCCACAGCACCCGATCGAAATGCTCACCAACGGCGACAAGCCGACCAACACCGCGTACTTCCGCCCGGCACTCGGCGGCGACATGGCGGTGCTGCGCGGCATGGCCAAGTTCCTCCTGCAATGGGAACGCGATGCGCAGAAAGCTGGTGAGCCAGCGGTGTTCGATCATGACTTCCTCAATGCCCACAGCGCCAACGTGCTGGAGTACCTCGCCACTGTCGACGACACCTCATGGGAGCAGATCGTCGAGCAGTCCGGCCTGACCCTGGTCGAGATCGAGCAAGCCGCGCGCATGTACGCCAAAGGCAAGAACGTGATCATGTGCTGGGCCATGGGCATCACCCAGCACCGTCATTCGGTGCCGACCATTCAGGAAATCGCCAACCTGATGCTGCTGCGCGGCAATATCGGCAAACCTGGCGCCGGTCTGTGCCCGGTGCGTGGTCACAGCAACGTGCAGGGCGACCGCACCATGGGCATCAACGAGCGTCCACCGGTGGCGTTCCTCGACTCGCTGGAGCGTCGCTTCCAGTTCAAGGTGCCGCGCCACAATGGCCACAACGTGGTCGAGGCGATTCATGCGATGGCCCAAGGTCGCGCCAAGGTGTTCATCGGCTTGGGCGGCAACTTTGCCCAGGCCACGCCGGACAGCTCGCGCACCTTCGAAGCGCTGCGCAATTGTGACCTGACCGTGCAGATCAGCACCAAGCTCAACCGCAGCCACCTCGCTCACGGCAAAGACGCGTTGATCCTGCCGTGCCTGGGCCGCACCGACATCGACATCCAGACCGAAGGCCCGCAAGCGGTGACCGTGGAAGACTCGTTCAGCATGGTCCACGCGTCCAACGGCCAGTTGCAGCCGCTGTCGAACCAGATGCGCTCGGAGCCGTCGATCATCGCCGGCATCGCTGCCGCCACTCTCGGCAGCCAACCGGTGGACTGGAACTGGCTGGTAGCCGATTACGGGCGCATTCGCGAACTGATCGCCGACACCATCCCGAGTTTCAAAGACTTCAACGACAAGATCAAAAACCCGGGCGGCTTCTATCTGGGCAACTCGGCTGGCGCCCGCAAGTGGAACACGCCGTCAGGCCGCGCCAACTTCCGCGCCAATCAGTTGCCGAAAGATCTGGTCCACGAACGCACCCGCGCCACCGGCCAGGTGCCGGATCTGATCCTGCAATCGATGCGCTCCCACGATCAGTACAACACGACGATCTATGGTCTCGACGACCGCTACCGTGGCGTGAAGGGCCAGCGTGACGTGCTGTTCGCCAACGAGGCCGACATCATTCGCCTGGGCTTCCGTCCGGGACAGAAGGCCGACATCGTGTCGATCTGGGACGATGGTCGCGAGCGCCGGGTGAAAGGTTTTACATTGTTGGCGTTCGATATTCCTGCGGGGCAGGCGGCGGCGTACTATCCGGAGGTCAATCCGCTGGTGCCGCTGGAAAGTACGGGGGATGGCAGCCACACGCCGACGTCGAAGTTCATTGCGATCCGGCTGGAAGCGGCGAGTGAGACTGGGTTGATCATGGCTAAATCCGCTTAACCGCGGAGCCAGATCCGGCCCCTTCGCGAGCAGGCTCGCTCCCACAGTTGGAATGCATTTCAAATGTGGGAGCGAGCCTGCTCGCGAAAGCCATCGATCTTTCAACAGATCTGCCGTGGCAAAGATTTTCGACCGCTCACAAAAAAGGCCGTTTCTGCATGAAAACGGCCTGTCCGAAGTAGCTAAAGACCGGCGAAAATCGGTTAAGTTCCGGTGAAAAAACAGTAACTTGCATTATTGTATACAAGTCGTGTTATTCGTCGGATTTTGATTGTCACGCCCATTGCAGAGCCTCAGGATCGGCGCCGTCATCCCTTTGAGGCTCATCCTCTATGAAGTTCTCCTCGATTCTCTTGTTGTCCCTTGGCCTGGTCAGTGGCTTCGCTTCTGCCGGAGGCACCACCGAAGCAGGTGTGGGCGGCGCATTGGGCGGGGTTCTTGGCTCGGTCGTCGGTCAATCGTTAGGCGGCAATACAGGTTCCACCATCGGCGCAGCCCTGGGCGGCGCGGGTGGTAGTGCGGTCGGCGCAGACAAGCGCAGCCGTGGCGAAGCAGCCATTGGTGGTGCACTGGGTGCAGCCGGCGGTAACGTCGTCGGCCGCAGTCTCGGCGGCACCACCGGCAGCCTGATCGGCTCCGCCGCTGGTGGCGGTGCAGGTGGCGCGCTGGGTAACTATATGGGCAACAAGAGCGACGATGATGATCGTCGCTACGACCGTCGCCATGATGACGGTCGCTACTACCGCGACCGTGGTCATCCAGGTCGCGGCCATGCCTACGGCCACCGCAAGCATCACAAGTACTATCGCCACCACTAAGGCGAAGGCTTGAACAAAAAATCGCAGCTTTTTAGCTGCGATTTTTTTTGCGCGTCTAGACCACCAGCCGCTCCAGCGCCCCACGCAAACCTGCCGGAATCGGCACCGGCTGATTGCTCGCCCGATCGACGAACACATGCACGAACCGCCCCGCCGCACACGCCTCGCTTTCGCCAACCTTGAACACAGCCAGTTCGTATTGCACCGAACTGTTGCCCAGCTTGCCGACCCGCAGTCCGATCTCGATCAGATCGGGAAAAGCGATCGAGGCAAAGTAATCGCAGGCGGAACTGACCACGAATCCCACCACTTCGCCGTCATGAATATCCAGGCCACCGACCTGAATCAGATAAGTGTTCACCGCCGTATCGAAGAAGCTGTAGTAGGTAACGTTGTTGACGTGACCGTAGGCGTCGTTGTCGTGCCAGCGTGTGGTGATGGGCTGGAAGTGGGGGTAGTCGATGCGCTGAGGGGTGGACATGGTTGTGCTGGTTCTCTTGTTTTTCAGTGAGGGCGCTTGCCCTCACCCTAGCCCTCTCCCAGAGGTAGAGGGGACTGACCGATGTGTTCTCTCGAAATACACCGACCTGAACTGTCGAGTCGAGCTCACATTCGAAAATCACGAAGATCGGCTCCCTTTCCCCCTCTCCCCTTGGGGGAGAGGGCTGGGGTGAGGGGATAGATTTTCGCCGTAACACTATGCGTGAGCAAACCCCTTGCCCTGCGCCGCCAGTTCGCCAATCAGCCGCGCCGGCTTCCACTGATCGCCCTGGCGCGTCTCCAGTGCCAGCAAGCGCTGATGAATATCCGCCAGCCCTTGCTGATCCGCCCAGGCCATCGGTCCACCCTTATCCGCTGCAAAACCATAGCCGTTCAAGTACACCAGATCGATGTCATGGGCCGAGCCGGCAATGCCTTCCTGCAGAATCTTCGCGCCTTCGTTGATCAGCGCCAGCAAACAGCGCTCAAGGATTTCTTCAGGACCGATGTCGCGACGCTGGAAACCCAGCTCTTCGCTGACCCGCAGCACCAGTGCATCCACTTCGGGATCATGCTCGGCCTGGCGACTGCCCGGCTCATAGTGGTAGTAGCCGTTGCCGGACTTCTGCCCGAACCGACCCATCTCACACAGGCGGTTATCCACCTGAACCTCGGGCGCATCCTGCCCCTTGCCAGCTAGCTGCCGAGCACGCCATTCCAGATCGATGCCGACCACGTCGTACATGCGAAACGGCCCCATGGCGAAGCCGAAACCTTGCAGCGAGGCATCCACCTGCTGTGGATAAGCACCTTCGAGGAGCATCTTGCGCGCTTCGAGTACATACGGATGCAGCATGCGGTTGCCGATAAAACCGTGGCAGTTGCCCGACACTACGCTGACCTTGCCCATGCGCTTGCCGAGTGCCAGCGCGGCCTCCAGCGCCGCTGGCGAGGTCTGCGCACCGCGAACGATTTCCAGCAGTTTCATGATGTGCGCCGGGCTGAAGAAGTGCAGACCCAGCACCTGTGCCGGGCGCCGGGTCGCAGCTGCGATGGCGTCGATGTCCAGCGCCGAGGTGTTGCTCGCCAGCAGGGCCTCAGGCTTGAGCAGGCCATCCAGCTCGCGAAAAATCTTCTGCTTCAGTTCGAGGTTCTCGTACACCGCTTCGATCATCAGATCGACGTTGCGAATCGCCGCGTAATCCGCCGCCGCAGATATACGAGCAATTCGCGCATCCGCCTCGGCCTGATCAATGCGGCCCTGGCGCACGTTGTGTGCATAAGTTTCGGCGACCGTAGTCAGCGCCTGCTCAAGCATCTGTGGATTGTTATCCACCCATTGCACGTTCACCCCGGCATTGGCCAGGCACATGACGATGCCACGGCCCATGGTGCCCGCGCCGATCACGGCAGCCTGCTGAATCTCGAAGCTTGTCTGGCTCATGTTGTTCTCTTGTGAGTTGCCCGAAGACAGATTCCAACCTTAGTCAGGCCACGACGCTTTTTGAAGTTTATTAGCGTGATGATCGACATTCAGCGGATGGATGCAGCGACCACAGACTCTCTGCTTAATCGAGCAAGTGACTGTCCGCCCACTCGCGGACCTCTGCGTAGGGATACTCTTCCAACGCAGCAAAACCCGGTATCGCCCGCGCCTTGAGTTTGGTGAACAACGGCACGCTGATTCCGCACAGGAACCGTGTCAGGCGTTCGGCCGTCGGAAGGCTGCCTGTGTGCTGCTCATGCCTGTGGATAAATTCACCACACAGCTGCGCGAAGTTTTTATCCACAAGCGGCGGCAATGGCGGCGGCTCCGGCAACCGCGCGATCTGGCCGTGACATACCGAACAATGGCCGCAATGTTCAGGGGCATTGTGGTCACCGAAATACTCGGCCAGGCGATAACCCAGGCAGCGTTCGGTGGCGAACACCTCAAGCATGGCGTGAATTCGCGCCACTTCAGTCTCTTCGTGACGAGTGAAGTACTCGTGCAGCTCAGCGCTCAGGGCGTCGCTGGCAAAATCACTTTGCAGCAGGCTGTAAACCTCGGTCATTTGCTTGCTTTCAAGCTCGACCCAGCCTTTTTCCTGGAAGTAATCAAGCGCTGTCACTACGCGATTGCGCTCGGCGGAATACTGCGAATACATCGCCTCGAAATCTACTGTGGCCCAGGTGCGTGCTCGCGTGGACGTTCTGATGATCGCCGCAACGAAGTCCCTGCGTTCGCCTTCGAAGCGCTGGAGCATTGCTTCAGGCTCAAGCAGATATTTGAAGCGGTATTCAGCGTAATAAGCGTAGCGCGGCGCGATCAGGCCCCGCAGTTCCAGCTGCACCAGCAAAGTCTTCAACGGCAACGAGCGAATGTTGCTCTGATCCGCCAGTGGCCCAAGCAGAAATTCCCATTGCCCTTCCGGGACCGAGGCTTTGAGTTCATCGAGCACATAGCGAATCCCGTCGCGCTCGGGCGTATCACCGTAGACGAAGTTTTCCAGCACATTGAGGCTGTCGCGATTCGCTAGTACCAGGCAGTCGGAGGGCTGCCCGTCGCGTCCGGCGCGGCCGATTTCCTGGCTGTAGTTTTCGATGGATTTGGGCAGATCGAAATGCACGACGTTACGGATGTCGCTCTTGTCGATGCCCATGCCAAAGGCGATGGTGGCGACAATGCAATTGGACTGCCCGGCCATGAAGCGACGTTGAATGTCTTCACGCTGATCGTGGGGCAAACCTGCGTGGTATGCCTCGGCCTGAATTCCGTTGCGTTGAAGATGCTCGGCGATGTGCTCGGCGGTCTTCTGCAACGTCACGTAGACAATGCTCGGTTGCCCGGGACGCTCGCTCATCCATTCGACCAGACGCCGGCGCTTGTCCTGACCGCGTACAGGCTCGACCAGCAGGTTGAGGTTGGGCCGATAGAAACCGGTGGTCACTACATCGTCCGGAGATATGGCGAATTTGGCCTGCATGTCGGCGATGACTTTTGGTGTCGCCGTGGCGGTGAGCAGCAAGGCCTGCGGGATGTTGAACTGACGTTGGTAGTCCGGCAATTTCAGGTAGTCCGGCCGAAAGTTGTGGCCCCATTCGGAAATGCAGTGCGCCTCGTCGACTACCAGCAACGAGATCGGCACCTGCTGCAGAAAATTGCGGAAGCGCTCATTTTTCAGGCGTTCGACGGAGATCATCAGAATCTTCAATTCCCCCGAACGCGCACGGGCCATGACGTCGTTGGCATCCTCGCGGCTCTGCGCCGAATCGATACTGCCTGCGGAGATACCGTGGCGCTTGAGAAACGCCAGTTGATCCTGCATCAACGCCAGCAACGGCGAAACCACCAATGTCAGGTGTGGCAGTAAAAGCGCCGGCAGCTGATAGCAAAGCGATTTGCCGGAGCCGGTGGGAAAGATCGCCACCGCGGAGCGCCCCGCCAGGACCGCGCTGACAGCGGCCTCCTGACCGGGGCGAAACTGTGGATAACCAAAAACCTGTTCCAGGGTGTGGTGCATTTACTGTCACTCCTTTGACTGCTGCCATGCCCAAAGCCTAGCGGGCGATTGCAGCGAGTCGAGAAAAGGTCGGGGTTGAATCGATACTGAATGATACATGGGAAGCGAAAACCAAGCGTGTAACAATCGAAGCGTCTCGACAAACTTTCGAAAAACTAAGCTACATATATATAACAAACTTAAAAATTACAAACGCAGACACAACAGCACCCTTTATTTATAACAACACTTCAAACTAACTTGACTGCTCTTATACATAAGCAAGAGCAACGAAATGACAACTTTAACAATCTTTTTCTGCGGCACCGGCTCCAACAAGTTTGATGACAAACATAAAAACTTCTGGGACGGCGAAATCGTTTCTACGCTCGCTGCACACCACAGTGGACGCGAATTCGCCGAGTGGATCGTCGTCGATGGCCCTGGCAGCGGCAATCTGCAAGCCGACGACCTGTTCACCAAGACCTCTGAATACGGCTTGTCCGGCACGCTGTTCGGCAAAGGCTGGGATGAAAACGTGCAGCACGCGTTGAATATCATCAAAGGCAAATGCGATTGGCAGCGTAAACAACTTACCGAGGCAGAATATAACCGTCTGAAAGCCGCAGGCATTCCTATTGAAGATGTAAAAGAGGAAGGTTCCTGGTTCTGGCGCCAGTATAACTATGGCGACCGAAGTATCACGCAACAGAAGTTGCAGGAACAGATCATCAAGACTTTCCGCAAGGACGGCATTATTCCGACGCGTGTCAATCTGCTCGGCTGGAGCCGGGGTGGTATCAGTTGCCATATGCTTGCCAATGCAATGTCCAGGGACGCTGCGCTCAAACATATTCCGGTGAATATCTTTGCGATTGATCCAGTCCCGGGAATTGGCAACTTCCAGGAAAACCGCGTCAAACTCGAATCCAACGTCAAGGAATACATCGCCTTCTATGCCCGCGACGAGCGCTCAAAAGGCTTCAGCTGCGTGATCCCGCAAACCGCTACCGGCACCAGGACTTCGATCTATCCAATGGCCGGTCGCCACGCCACCCTTGCTGGCAACGCCACGGCGCTCGGCGGCGAGCCGAGTAGCAGCAGCGACCTCAACGCGCTGATCGAGCCCGGCCGCATCGTTCGCCATCTCGCCGAGACCTGCCTCAAGCGCTGGGGCGCGCCACTGAGCAAAACTCTCAACCTGAACGATACCGACCTGCGCCGCCTCACCGGCGCCATCGTCAGCGACGAAGCTCGCTACAAGAAGATGCATACTCAGTCCTACACCTACTTCACCGAGCTGGATAAAGGTGAACGCTATGTCTCGCTGGGCAGCAACGGCGTGCCATTCTCGGCAGTCAAAGGCACGATCTACCGGCCGGCGACCGGACTGACCACAAGCCTGCTGGATATTTCCGGTTACCAGCATCTGCGTTGAAAGGCGTTGAAGAATCGGTAGCAACGTCTGGCGCTTTGTTCGTCCCATTCCTACTTCACGCGATGCCTTGTCGGCTATCGCGAGGCGGTGGTGCGAACCTATAGTCGTGGGTGTCGCTGCTTTGGTCAGTGACACCCACATCACCTACGCTCTGTATCCGCTGACACAGGACGGCTGCGACCTGCTGCAAGTCCGAAAGCCCCGGCCCAGCAACAAACGAAACATCATCGCTGCACACGGCGTATCCAGCATCAGGAGTCAAATTTTGCAAACTACTATTGATTGCGTACGATGGGAGCCATTACTCAGCGAAGGGCTCGCATTTATGGCCAGCACTGAAAACATCGACCACAGCGCCCTCCTTCGCTTGGTCGAAAACGGTTCTGTGAGCGGCACAATCATCGTCGCGAAACCGGGAGGCTGGTCGGTCGAGATTCGGCAAGGTAGCCGCAAATGCGCGCTGACAGCACAACGCAGTGGTCAGGTGCGCCTGTTCAAGAGGCTGGAGACGCTGGTGGCCTACCTGCAGGGCTTGGGCATCAGCCAATTTAACGTGGATGCCTCCGGTTATGACCCGCTGCAACTGAAAACCTACGCCAGGCCTGATCGCTCTGAAGCGTTGAAACAAGCCCATGAAGCGGCCGCTTATGAGGAATGGTTCAAGCGACAGGTGCAGATCAGCATCGATGATCCAAGGCCAAGTATCAGCGATGAAGATGCTCGCCGAATATTCGCCGCCAAGCGTGATGCCCTGCGTCAACGAGGGCGCTGATGAGGTTGGTCTGGCGCCCGGAAGCGCTTGCTGACCGAGACCGGATAATGGATCGAATCGGTCAGGACAACCCAGACGCTGCTGCGGATCTCGATGAAATGTTCGAATCAAAAGGGGAAATAGCAAGACAGCGCCCAACCTTGTACCGAAAGGGCAGGGTCCACGGAACACGTGAAATCGTTGCGGCCGCCAACTACGTCATCGTCTACGCAATCAAAAAAGACCGGGTGGAAGTGCTGCGTGTCATGCATGCACGGCGGCAATGGCCTTAGCTAGAGGATCATTTTGCAGGAATGTTAAGTGGCATTACTCTGGCCGTATCACGCCAAAAATGAACGATTACTGCTACACGGCAAGTGACGAACCGCCGTTGAGATGAGCTTACCCAAATCTTCGCCCATGAAAAAAAACCGCCCCAAAGGGCGGTTTTTTATTCACTGCAAACCACTACTTACAATTTCGGCCCAGCCGCCTTGATCGCGTCGCTCACTTCGAACTTCTTGAAGTTCTCGATGAACAGACCGGCCAGTGCTTTCGCGGCTTCGTCGTACGCCGCCTTGTCAGCCCAGGTGTTGCGTGGGTTGAGCAGGTTGGTGTCGACGCCCGGGACCGCCAGAGGCACGTCGAGGTTGATGGTGTCGAGGTGTTCGGTGGCTGCACCGATCAGCGCGCCGCTCTGGATCGCTGCGATCACCGCGCGGGTGGTCGGGATGTTGAAGCGTTGGCCGACGCCGTAGCCGCCGCCGGTCCAGCCGGTATTGACCAGGTAGACCTTGGAGCCGAAGCCGCGGATGCGCTTGATCAGCAGTTCTGCGTACTCACCAGCCGGACGCGGGAAGAACGGTGCGCCGAAGCAGGTGGAGAAGGTCGACTTGATGCCGCTGCCCGAACCCATTTCAGTCGAGCCCACCAGTGCGGTGTAGCCGGACAGGAAGTGGTAGGCCGCTTGTTCTTCGTTGAGGATCGACACTGGCGGCAGTACGCCGGTCAGGTCGCAGGTCAGGAAGATCACCGCGTTTGGCTCGCCACCCAGGTTCTTCTCGGAACGCTTGGCAACGTGCTCCAGCGGGTAGGCGGCGCGGCTGTTCTGGGTCAGGCTGACATCGGCGTAGTCGGCGTGCTTGGCGTCGTCGATAACGACGTTCTCCAGCACCGCACCGTGCTTGATGGCTTTCCAGATGACCGGCTCGTTCTTCTCGGAGAGGTCGATGCACTTGGCATAGCAACCGCCTTCGATGTTGAACACCACGCCTTCGCCCCAGCCGTGTTCGTCGTCACCGATCAGGTAACGGCTTTCGTCGGCCGACAGGGTGGTTTTACCGGTGCCCGACAGACCGAAGAACAGGGTCACGTCGCCGTCTTCGCCGATGTTGGCAGCACAGTGCATTGGCAGCACGTCAGCGGCCGGCAGCAGGAAGTTCTGCACCGAGAACATGGCTTTCTTCATCTCGCCGGCGTAACGCATGCCGGCGATCAGCACTTTCTTCTGCGCGAAGTTGATGATCACGCAACCATCGGAGTTGGTGCCGTCACGCTCAGGCACGCACTCGAAGTTGGCGACGTTGAGCACTTGCCATTCTTCACGGCCAGCCGGGTTGTACTGGGCCGGGTTGATGAACAGGCAACGACCGAACAGGTTCTGCCAGGCAGTCTGCGTGGTCATTTTCACGGCCAGGTAGTGATCTTCCGCCGCGCCTACATGCACGTGGGAAACGAAGTGCTCTTGCGCGTTGTTGAAGGCCTCGACGCGAGCCCACAGGGCATCGAACTTGTCGGCCGGGAACTTGCGGTTGATCGGGCCCCAGGCGATAGCAGCCTGGGTGGAAGGCTCTTCAACGATGAAACGGTCGACTGGCGAGCGGCCGGTGCGGTGACCGGTGCGAACAACCAGAGCGCCGGTATCGGCAAGCTCGCCTTCACCGCGATTCAGGGCTTCTTTTACCAGATCATCAACACTCAGATCGGTGTACACGGCGTTATTGGCTTGCGTCATGAGGTTCCCCGTCGGCCAGTGGCCGAGTGTGCTCCAAACGTTTTGTAGTAGAAAGTCGTGCACTACTACCGCGAAAAAAGTGGGCCGGATTATGCCAGAAAAGCCCAAAAAGAGTAGGGTCCTCCCGTCGTAACGGCGATATTCCGTCATTACGCAGTGAATTTACCTGCGCTGAACCGTTTTAGTGACGGGTATCTGACGGCGTATCGACGCCCGCGCCAGCGAACAATTGAGCAATATCGGCCGCGTCGAACAGGTACTGCTGATTGCAGAACTGGCAATCGATCTCGACTTTGCCGCCTTGCTCGGCGGCCAGCGCCAGCGCATCTTCCAGCCCAAGACTGACCAGCGCATTGCCGGAGCGTTCCCGCGAGCAACTGCAACTGAAGCGCAGATGCTGCACATCAAACAGGCGCACTTGTTCTTCGTGGTACAGGCGATGCAGGACGGTTTCGTTGTCCAGGCTCAGCAGCTCATCGGCGCTCAGAGTGCTGGCCAACGCGGTGAGGTGCTGCCAGCTGGCGGCGCGATCCTCTTCGTCTTTCAAGCGATCGGCGGGGAGTTGTTGCAGCAGCATGCCGCGGGCACGACGACCGTCGGCGAACAGCTTGAAGCGCGTGCCAACCTGCTGCGACATGACGAAGTAGTTGGTGAAGCAATCCGACAGGGTTTCGCCGTCGAGATCGACAATGCCCTGATAGCGCTGGCCAACAGTCGGGTCGACGGTCAGGGCCAGAACGCCGTCCGGCATCAGATCGCTGAGGGTGGCGTCTGCGGCGATCTGCTCGGCGTTGTAACGCGCCAGACCACGGATCTCACGCTCGCTGGAGCACTCGATCATCAGCAGCGGAATCGGCCCTTCCGAGCGTGCCTGCAAAATCAGCAAGCCATCGAACTTGAGCGTGCCGACCAGCAACGAAGCGGCCGCCATCAGTTCGCCGAGCAACTGCGCGACAGGTTCCGGGTACGGGTGTTTGGCGAGGACTTCAGCGTAGCTGCGCTCCAGCGCTACCAGTTCGCCGCGAGTGTCGCTGTCATCGAAGATGAAGCGTTGAGTGAAATCGGTATCCGCTAGGTCGGTCATAGGTCTGGGTATCTGAATGTGATGACAAAATGATTACAAAACGTGAAAATTTGCGCTTGCTGGCACTTTTTTTGGTGCCGGCGCTTTTTCGCCATGGGAGGCATTTTATGAACAATCCGGGTTTGTTCCAATCAAGGTGGAACCTCGGCCGGCTGGTTCTGTGTAACGTAGTGCCGTTGGCGCTGCTGGCTTTCTGGTTATGGCCTACCGGCCAGATGCTGTGTGTGATTTTCGACGAGTGGCTGTTCCGCTCGCTGAATGCACCGCTGGCCAGCAACCCGATATGGCTCCACATTTGGGCAATTGCAAGTCTGCGCCCGTTCGACATCGTCGTCGGACTGATTCTGCTGACGCTGCTGATCAAGGGCGACTGGGTCTTCAGGGCGATCGACGTGCGTCGCGCGTTCTTCGGTTTTTTCTCGATCCTGCTGCTGATGGTGGTGATCCGCGCGCTGTTTTCCAAATTCGCCGATCACATGGGCTGGCAGCACAGCAGCCCGTCAATGGTGCTTGAGGGCGCCGTGCACATCAGCGATTACTTTCCGCATCTGGAAAAAACCTGGGAGCTGAAGGACCGTTCCGGCCAGAGTTTCCCCGGTGATCATGCCTCAGTGTTGTTGATCTGGGCGTTGTTCATGGGCGTGTTCAGCCGCACCGTCGGACAATTTCTAACAGTATGGGGTCTGGCCGTGTTGTTCATGCTGCCGCGTCTGGTGGCCGGCGCGCATTGGGGTCAGGACGACTACATCGGCGGCGTGCTGCTGGCGGTGTGGGCGTTGGGCTGGGGTTACTACACACCGTTTGCCTATCACGCGGCGAACTTCTGGTTGAAGCTGACCGCGCCGGTTTTCGCGTTGCTGGGCAAGCTGCCGATGGTGTCGCGGATGAGTGTGGTGCGTAGCGCCTGATACCGCGTCGTACTCGATTCGCGAGCAGGCTCGCTGCCACAGACGACTTGATCAAATGTGGCAGCGAGCCTGCTCGCGAAGAGGCCGGCACAACGTTTCAATCTTCGTTGCTGCTACCGCGAAACTTGAACAGATCACGCCGCTGTTTCTTGCTCGGCTTGCCATCGGTGCTCACGCCCAACGACCCTGCCTTGCGCATTGCCGCAGCCGCTTCACGCTTGGCGACACTCGCCTCGGTCTCGGCATACAAGGTCTGCGCCTCGGGTGCGCCACGACGCACGATCGACAATGCCTCGACCCTCACCGTGCGCACTTCGAAGCCGGTACGAATCTCGAACTCATCACCGATGCGCGGCTCCTTGCCCGGTTTGCAGCGCTCGCCACGGCAATGCACCTTGCCACTTTCAATGGCGGCTTTGGCCAATGCACGGGTCTTGTAGAAACGCGCTGCCCATAGCCATTTATCGAGACGGACCTTGTCGTCCTCCTCCTGCTTCTGTCCCATATGAATTCCTCGCTCAGCCAGTAGTCGGAACTGTACTACCGTTTCTGTCGGGCGCAAGAACTCGGCCCTCCAGATAGACTGTGATCTTCGCCGCCTGACCGGCCTGGAGTGACCGCGTGACTAAATTTCCAACTTCGTTGACCTCAACCAAGGGCGGTTGCCAGGGCTGCCAGCAGAGCGAACCGCTGGACTTCGATTTTGCCTTCGCCTACCAGCCGATCGTCGACCTGCGCGACCAGTCGGTATTCGCCCACGAGGCGCTGGTGCGAGGCGTGGCCGGGGAAGGTGCACTGTCGGTGTTAAATCAGGTTACAGAAGATAACCGCTACCGTTTCGACCAGCTCTGCCGGACCCGCGCCATCGAAGGCGCGGCGAGCCTTAATATGCAGACACACTTGTCGATCAACTTTTTGCCCAACGCCGTCTACCGTCCAGAGCTATGCATTCGCAGCACACTGGAGGCCGCACGCAAACACAACTTTCCGATCGACCGACTGATTTTCGAAACCCTGGAAATCGAGCACGTAGATAATTATCGCCATTTGACCAATATTCTGCGTGAATACCGCGAATTCGGCTTCAAGACCGCCATCGACGATTTCGGCGCCGGTTATTCGGGGCTCAATCTGCTGGCTGATTTCCAACCGGACCTGATCAAACTCGACATGGCGCTGATCCGCGATGTTGACCAGGACCGTGTCCGTCAGGTGATCGTGCGGGGGATTGTCACAATGTGTGCGGAGTTGGACGTTACAGTCATTGCCGAAGGCATAGAAAGCGCCGGGGAACGGGATTTCCTCGCGGACTGTGGAATATTTCTGATGCAGGGCTACTGGTTCGCCAGACCCGCATTCAAAGCGTTGGCCCAGGTGCCGGACGAGGCCTGGAAGCGTTAACCCTTGGTTTTTTTCTTTGAAGACATTTGATCATTTGACCGTTGTCGGTCTGCGCGAGTGGGTGGCGCTCCCGGGCCTGGGAGTCGCTGGCCTGCGCGCAAAAATCGACACCGGCGCCAGCACCTCCAGCCTGCACGCCACCGATATCGAACCGTTCGAACGCGACGGCGAGAAATGGGTGCGCTTCACTGCGCATCTCGGCACGGTGGTGCAGTTGCGTCACCGGCGCTGTGAAGCACCGCTGGTCACGCGCAAAACCATCAAGAGCTCCAACGGCCATGCGCAAGTGCGCTATGTGATCAGCACCACGCTGGCCCTTGGCGATCGGGTCTGGCCGGTGGAGTTCACCCTGGCCTGCCGCAAGTCCATGCGCTATCGCCTGTTGCTCGGTTCCAAAGCCCTGATCGATGGCCAGTTGGTGGTCAATCCGGGCATCAAGTATGTACAAGACAAGCCGGTGTTCCCGGTATCTACCTCCTCCACAGGTGTTGCATGAAGATCGCTGTGCTGTCGCGTAATCCGCGTCTGTATTCCACCCGCCGTCTGGTCGAAGCCGGAATCGAGCGCGGGCATGAAATGGTGGTGATCGACACCTTGCGCGCCTACATGAACATTGCCAGCCACAAGCCGCAGATCCATTACCGCGGCAAACCGCTGGAAGGTTTCGACGCGGTGATCCCGCGGATCGGCGCGTCGGTGACGTTCTATGGTTGCGCGGTATTGCGTCAGTTCGAAATGATGGGCGTGTTCCCACTCAACGAGTCGGTGGCCATCGCCCGCTCGCGGGACAAATTGCGTTCACTGCAGCTGCTGTCGCGACGCGGAATCGGTCTGCCGGTCACCGGTTTTGCCCACTCGCCGGACGACATCCCCGATCTGATCGCCATGGTCAACGGCGCACCGCTGGTGATCAAGGTGCTCGAAGGCACTCAGGGCATCGGCGTGGTGCTGTGCGAAACCGCGACGGCGGCAGAGTCGGTGATCGAGGCATTCATGGGCCTGAAGCAGAACATCATGGTTCAGGAATACATCAAGGAAGCCGGCGGCGCGGATATCCGCTGCTTCGTGGTCGGCGACAAGGTGATCGCGGCAATGAAGCGCCAGGCCAAACCGGGCGAGTTTCGCTCCAACCTGCATCGCGGCGGCAGCGCCAGCCTGATCAAGATCACCCCGGAAGAACGCATGACGGCGTTGCGCGCTGCCAAGGTCATGGGCCTGGCAGTGGCGGGTGTGGATATCCTGCGTTCCAATCACGGGCCGCTGGTGATGGAAGTGAACTCGTCGCCGGGACTGGAAGGCATCGAGACCACCACTGGCAAGAATGTCGCCGGGATCATCATCGAGCATCTGGAAAAGAATGGCGGGCCGAATATGACCCGCACCAAGGGCAAGGGCTAGAGAAGCAGCTGCTAGCGGCAAGCTTCAAGCGGCAAGTGAACAGCGCTTTGCTTGCAGCTTGTAGCTTGTAGCTTGTAGCTTGTAGCTGCTTCTAAACAGCATCTCGGGGCAACATCAATCCAAGCGGCAATCTCACCCGCGCCTCCAGTCCACCCCCGGACCGGTTGCGCAATTCGACGTTGCCGCCATGCATCGCCGCAATCCTTTTCACGATCGCCAGCCCCAGCCCGGTGCCTTTGCCACCGCGAGCCCGATCACCTCGGGTAAACGGGTTGAAGATCGCTTCAAGCTCGGACGGATCAATCCCCGCGCCACGGTCCATCACGCTCAGGACCACATACGGCGCGCTGGTATCTCCGGACACATAAGCCGCGACCTCAACACCGGTGCCGGCATGGTTCAAGGCGTTGCCGATCAGGTTGTTGAGCAGGCGTTTCATCGACACTCGACGCAGCGGAAACGGCTGGATCGGTTCCAGGCGCAGGCGCACTTTCTCTTCGTTCTGGTTGTACGGCGCGGCGACTTCACGCACCAGATCGCTGAGGTCCACCTCCTCCACTGACTCATCACGACCATCGCGGATGAACGCGAGGAACTGGTCGAGAATCGCGTCCATGTCTTCGATATCGCGGACCATGTCGTCGGTGAGATCGGTGTGATCGCCCATCAATTCCAGCGACAGGCGCAAGCGCGTCAGCGGTGTGCGCAAGTCGTGGGAAACCCCCGCCAGCATCAGCTCGCGCTCGCGTCCGGCCTGTTCAACGTCCTCGGCCATCTGGTTGAAGGCGCGATAAACCTCGGTCATTTCGCTCGGCGTGTCGCTGATCGGCAGGCGCACGCTGCGGCCTTGGCCGAGTTGCCGCGCGGCATACACCAGGCGCTTCAAAGGCTGGTTGAGCTGGCTGACGAAAATCCATGCCGACGCCGTCGATAGCAGGCCGATGGCGAGGAACCAGCCGAGCACGTTCCAGATTTTCTGGCCGCGCAGCGGATGTGGATACAACGGCACTTTCAGCCAGCCATCGCCCAGGCTCGGTGCCCTCACCCACAGCGCCGGTGGCGAGTGCATGCGCAAACGCACCTCGGTGTCGGCACCCAGTTCCGCCTGCATCTGCCGCTGATAGATTTCGCTGTACGGCCAGTGCTGCTCGCCTTCCGGCACACCGGCGCCGACCACACGAATCAGGGTCGCGGCATCGGCAATTTTTGCGCGGTTTTCTTCGTCGGCGGCCCAATAGGCGCGCAGCGTCAGAGCGACACCATGGCTGTATTGGCGGTCCACCAGCACGTCCTCGTTCATCAACAGATAAACCAGGGTCAGCGCCTTGGAAAACAGCACGACGATCAGCACCAGCCAGAGGGTGCGGGAGAAAAAACTTTGGGGGAACCAGACGGGGGTTTTCATCTTTAACCGCTACACACTTGCAGGAGCGAGCAATGCTCGCATATTGCGGATTGCGAGTCTGTGGCAATGGCCGTGCGACCAGAGCCTTGCAGACCCGCTCCTACAAATCACCGATCACTTGGTGGCGGTGCCATCCGGTACGAACACGTAACCCACGCCCCAGACGGTCTGGATGTAGCGCGGTTTCGACGGATCGGGTTCGATCATCCGGCGCAGACGCGAGATCTGCACGTCGATGGAACGCTCCAGCGCATCCCATTCACGGCCACGGGCGAGGTTCATCAGCTTGTCGCGAGTCAGCGGCTGACGCGCGTTCATCACCAGCGCCTTGAGTACCGCGAACTCACCGGTGGTGAGCATGTGCACTTCATCGCCACGCTTGAGCTCGCGGGTCGCCAGCGACAACACGTAATCACCGAAGGTGACGTTTTCGTCCTCACTGCCCGGTGCGCCCGGTACCGGTGCGGCCTGACGGCGCAATACCGCTTTGACCCGCGCCATCAGCTCGTCGGGGTTGAACGGCTTGGCCAGGTAATCGTCGGCGCCCAGTTCAAGGCCCTTGATACGGCTCAGCTCATCGCCCTTGGCGGTGAGCATGATGATCGGAATCTGGTTGTTCGCGCTGCGCAGGCGGCGGCACGCGGTCAGGCCGTCTTCGCCCGGCAGCATCAGGTCGAGAACGACCAGATTGAACACTTCACGCGCCAGCAGACGGTCCATCTGCTCGGTGTTCGGAACGGTACGGGCACGGTAGCCCTTGCTGACGAAGAAACGCTCCAGCAGGCTGCTCAGCCCCGGATCGTCATCAACGATAAGAATTTTTTCGCCTTCAGCCGTTTGTGCAGTGCTGCTCATTGGATGCTCCTTTTAGCTCGGCGCGCATTATGGCGTAGCTGTCGTTATACGCACCGTGTGCATTGTTAGCAGATTTTTCCTTCACTGCCAGAAAACCGGGGTTTATGCCTACAGCCTGCAACGCCCCCGAATGACAGAACGCTGGTTATAATGCGCGGCGTTTTGCGCCAGGCAACGTCTGAATCGTTACCGTAAGTGGCCGGTATTTTTTCCGGCCCTGTGCAGTAACTGTTCGATTTCACGGGTCAATGGGCAGCTTCTTGATCCAGGCAGCGGCAATTTTCCAGCCGCTCAATCAGCCTCCAGGCCATTATCTGCGTGCCTGCGAGCCTGCTTTCATACTATGTCAGGTGGTTTTATGGACAGCATCAACAGCCGCATCGCCGAGGAACTCGGCGTACGCCCACAACAGGTCGAAGCGGCCGTCGCGCTACTCGATGAAGGTTCTACCGTTCCCTTTATCGCCCGTTACCGGAAAGAAGTCACCGGCAGCCTCGATGACACCCAGTTGCGTCATCTGGAAGAGCGCCTGCGCTACCTGCGAGAACTCGACGAACGGCGCATCAGCATCCTCGCCAGCATCGAGGAGCAAGGCAAACTCACCCCTGCCCTTGAGCGCGACATCAAGCTCGCCGACACCAAGACCCGTCTCGAAGACTTGTACCTGCCGTACAAGCAGAAGCGCCGCACCAAGGGCCAGATCGCCCTCGAAGCCGGCCTCGGCGAACTGGCCGACGGCTTGTTCAACGACCCGAACCTGTCGCCGGAAACCGAAGCCGCGCGCTTCGTCGACGCCGAAAAGGGCGTGGCCGACATCAAGGCTGCGCTGGAAGGCGCCAAATACATTCTCATGGAGCGCTTCGCCGAAGACGCCAGCCTGCTGGAAAAGCTGCGTAATTTCCTCAAACAGGAAGCGATCCTCAGTGCCCGCGTCATCGCTGGCAAGGAAGAGGAAGGCGCCAAGTTCCGTGATTATTTCGAACACGACGAGCCGCTGAAAAGCATGCCCTCGCACCGCGCCCTGGCGATTTTCCGTGGCCGCAACGAAGGCATTCTCAGCTCCGCGCTGAAAGTCGGCGATGAGCTGCCCGGCACGATGCATCCGTGCGAAGGCATGATCGCTCAGCAGTTCGGCATCCAGAACCAGAACCGCCCGGCGGACAAATGGCTCGGTGAAGTGGTGCGCTGGACCTGGAAGGTCAAGCTCTACACCCACCTGGAAACCGACCTGCTTGGCGAGCTGCGCGACGGTGCCGAAACCGAAGCGATCAACGTGTTCGCGCACAACCTGCACGACCTGCTGCTGGCCGCTCCGGCCGGCCCGCGCGCGACCCTGGGCCTCGACCCGGGCCTGCGTACCGGCTGCAAGGTGGCCGTGGTCGACTCCACCGGCAAGCTGCTCGACCACGCCACGGTTTACCCGCACGTGCCGCACAACAAATGGGATCAAACCATCGCCATTCTCGCCGCGCTGTGCGCCAAACACTCGGTGGACCTGATCGCCATCGGTAACGGCACTGCCAGCCGCGAGACCGACAAGCTGGCGATCGAGCTGATCAAAAAATATCCAGCGATGAAAATGACCAAGGTCATGGTGTCTGAAGCCGGCGCCTCGGTGTACTCGGCGTCGGAACTGGCGGCCAAGGAATTCCCGGACCTCGATGTGTCGATCCGTGGCGCCGTGTCGATCGCCCGTCGCTTGCAGGATCCGCTGGCCGAACTGGTGAAAATCGATCCGAAATCCATCGGTGTCGGCCAGTACCAGCACGATGTCTCGCAGCTGAAACTGGCGCGCGGTCTGGATGCCGTGGTCGAGGATTGCGTGAACGCCGTGGGCGTGGATGTGAACACCGCCTCCGTGGCTTTGCTGGCACGGATTTCCGGCCTCAATGCGACGCTGGCGCAGAACATCGTTGCTCACCGTGACGAACACGGCGCGTTCAAGACCCGTGCAGCGCTGAAGAAAGTCGCGCGTCTGGGCGAAAAAACCTTCGAACAGGCCGCCGGTTTCTTGCGCGTGATGAACGGCGACAACCCGCTGGATTCGTCGGCGGTTCACCCGGAAGCCTATCCGCTGGTGCAGCGCATTGCCGCTGAAACCGACCGCGACATTCGCTCGCTGATCGGCGATGCCGCGTTCCTCAAGCGTCTGGATCCGAAGAAATTCACCGACGAAACCTTCGGTCTGCCGACCGTCACCGACATCCTGCAAGAACTGGAAAAACCCGGTCGCGACCCACGTCCGGAGTTCAAGACCGCCGAGTTCCAGGAAGGCGTCGAAGACCTCAAGGATCTGCAACTGGGGATGATCCTCGAAGGCGTGGTGACCAACGTGACGGCGTTTGGTGCATTCGTCGACATCGGCGTGCATCAGGATGGTCTGGTGCACATCTCGGCGCTGTCGGAGAAGTTCATCAAGGACCCGCGCGAAGCGGTCAAGGCCGGTGACGTGGTGAAAGTGAAGGTCATGGAAGTCGATATCCCGCGCAAACGCGTCGGCCTGTCGATGCGCATGAGCGACACCCCGGGCGAGAAAATCGATGGCGCCCGTGGCTCGCGCCCGGGCTCGGCACCGCGCCAGTCTTCGGGCAACGCGCCGCGCAAGGAAACCGCCACCGCCGCGCCGGTGAACAATGCGATGGCCTCGCTGTTCGCCAACGCCAAGCAGTTGAAGAAACGCTGATGGACATGCCGGCCGGGCTCGTCGAGAGCGCGTTTTTCAAGCTGTTGGGCTGTCGCCTGCACAGTCTCGAAACCGGGGTGGCGCAAGTCGCCCTGGCGCTTGAGCCCGAACTGCGCAACCGCGGCGGCAAACTGCACGGCGGTGCGCTGTTCAGTCTGGTCGATATTGCTATGGGCCTGGCGTGTTCCAGCAGCCATGGCTTCGATCAGCAGAGTGCGACCATCGAATGCAAGATCAACTACATCCGCGCCGTTTCCGATGGCGAGGTGCTGTGCACGGCGCGGGTGATCCACCCGGGCCGGCGCACGCTGGTGGTCGAAGCCGAGGTGGTGCAGGGCGACAAACTGGTCGCAAAAGCGCAAGGCACCTTCGCTGTCCTGTAGATGTTGCTCATCATTTTGAGTTAATTTCGGCGCAATGAATCCTGTGGAAGCGAGCCTGCTCGCGAAGACGGTGTGTCAGTCGACGATGAAATTGACTGCAAAACCCTCTTCGCGAGCAGGCTCGCTCCCACAGGGATTGTGCAGTTCTTGACTGACCGGCAAATGGCCTGCCGCTACAAACCAGGCGATAACGCCAGTTTCAACTTCACCCTTGTAGACCGTCCTGCCCACCCCCATATTGGGGCGACTGACGCGTGAAGGAATCCAAATTGAGCGAACTTCTCAACCGCCGCCTGGCTCTGCTCGGCGAGCGCGCTAACCTTTCTCTGCTCAAGCAGTGCCTGCACGGTATCGAACGTGAATGCCTGCGCGTGACCAGTGAAGGTCGCCTGGCGCAAACGCCGCACCCCGAAGCACTGGGTTCCGCGCTGACCAACGAACAGATCACCACCGACTACTCCGAGTCGCTGCTGGAATTCATCACCCCCGCCCTGCCGGATCCTGCCGACACGCTGGCAAGCCTGGACAAGATTCATCGTTTTGCCTACAGCAAACTCGGCAACGAGTATCTGTGGAGTCCATCGATGCCGTGCCCGTTGCCGGCCGAGGAAGATATTCCGATCGCCTATTACGGCACCTCCAACATCGGTCAGCTCAAGTACGTTTATCGCAAGGGCCTGGCCCTGCGTTACGGCAAGACCATGCAGTGCATCGCCGGGATTCACTACAACTTTTCCCTGCCGGAACAACTCTGGCCGTTGCTGCGCGAGGCTGAAGGTTTCGTCGGCACCGATCGCGATTTCCAGTCGGTGTCCTACATCGCGCTGATCCGCAATTTCCGTCGCTACAGCTGGCTGCTGATGTACCTGTTCGGTGCCTCGCCCGCGCTGGATGCCGGCTTCCTGCGCGGGCGTTCGCATCAGCTCGAACAGCTCGATCCGGACACGCTGTATCTGCCGTACGCCACCAGCCTGCGCATGAGCGATCTCGGATATCAGAGCAACGCCCAGGCCGGCCTGACACCGTGCTACAACGATCTGGCGAGCTACACCGACAGCCTGCGCGAAGCCGTGGCCACGCCGTACGCGCCGTACGTGGAAGTCGGTACGCACAAGGATGGTGAGTGGGTGCAGCTCAACACCAACATCCTGCAAATCGAAAACGAGTACTACTCCAACATCCGCCCGAAACGCGTGACCTACACCGGCGAGCGGCCGATCCAGGCGCTGATGGCGCGCGGCATCCAGTACGTCGAAGTGCGCTGCCTGGACATCAACCCGTTCCTGCCGATGGGCATCGACCTCACCGAATCGCGCTTCATCGACGCCTTCCTGCTGTACTGCGCGCTGAACGACAGCCCGCTGCTGACAAACACTTCGTGCGGCAACGCCACCTCGAACTTCCTCAGCGTGGTCAAGGAAGGTCGCCGTCCGGGCCTGCAATTGCAGCGTGACGGTCAGCCGGTCGAGATGAAGCAATGGGCGGCGGAGCTGCTGGAACAGATTGCTCCGCTGGCGGCGATGCTCGATCAGAGCGTCGGCGGCGATGCCCACAGCAAGGCGCTGGATGCGCAACTGGCCAAGGTCAACGACCCGTCCCTGACCCCATCGGCGCAGGTGCTGGCGGCCATGGCCGAGCACAAGGAAAGCTTTGCGCAGTTCTCCCTGCGCCAGAGCCAGACTCACGCCGAGTTCTTCCGTAGCGAGCCGTTGGCGGCTGACGAGCAAGCGAAGTTTGAAGAACTGGCGCGCGCGTCGCTGGCGCAGCAGACCGAGCTTGAGCAGAACGAAGTCGGCGATTTCGATGTGTTTGTCGGCGCGTATCAGGCGAGTATTCTCGCCATCAGCAATTAAAGCCGCCCCGGCCTTGATCGTTCCCACGCTCTGCGTGGGAATGCAGCCTGTGACGCTCCGCGTCACTTCGGACGCAGAGCGTCCCTTGAGGCGTTACCACGCAGAGCGTGGGAACGATCAGTCAAAGGCTCACATCCTCTGCTGCCTTAGATTTTTCCGCTCATAAGCTCATTCGAAAAAGTTATTTATTTCGCGATTCTTAGATCATTTAGTCTCCACTCACGCCGACATTCGGTCGCCTGATCTGGAGCTCTCAATTGAAACTGAATTTCCCGCTTCGCCTGCTCGCCGCCGCCTCACTGGCCGCTGCAAGCTTCCTGGCCCAGGCGGCCGACCTCACTGTCGCCTACCAGACTACCGTCGACCCGGCCAAGGTCGCTCAGGCCGACGGCGCCTACGAGAAAGCTACCAAGGCCGATATCAGCTGGCGCAAGTTCGATAACGGCGCCGACATCATCGCCGCCATCGCGTCCGGCGATGTGCAGATCGGCTACCTCGGTTCGAGTCCACTGACCGCCGCGATCACCCGCAAGGTACCGGTAGAAACCTTCCTGATTGCCACGCAGATCGGCGCCGCTGAAGCACTGGTCGCGCGCGACGGCTCCGGCATCAAGACTCCGCAGGATCTGATCGGCAAGAAAATCGCCGTGCCGTTCGTGTCCACCGGGCACTACAGCCTGCTCGCCGCGCTCAAGCACTGGAACATCGACCCGTCGAAAGTCACCGTGCTCAACCTCGCGCCGCCAGCCATCATCGCGGCGTGGAAACGCGGCGACATCGACGCCACTTACGTGTGGGATCCGGCACTGGGCGTGGCCAAGGAAAACGGCAAAGTGCTGATCACCTCCGGCGAGCTGGCCAAGTTCGGCGCGCCAACCTTCGATGCGTGGATCGTGCGCAAGGACTTCGCCGAGAAGCACCCGGAAATCGTCACTGCGTTCGCCAAGGTCACCCTCGACGCCTACGCCGCTTACCGCAAGGATCCGCAGGCCTGGCTGGCCAACCAGAGCAACGTCGACAAACTGGTGAAGCTGTCTGGCGCCAAAGCCAGCGACATCCCATTGCTGCTGCAGGGCAACGTCTACCCGCTCGCGGCGGATCAGGTCAGTGATCTCGGCGCGCCGACCACCAAAGCCATCACTGACACTGCCGCGTTCCTCAAGGAGCAAGGCAAGGTCGAAGCCGTCCTGCCGGACTACGCGCCTTACGTCAGCGCCAAATACATCACCAACTGATCGGGAGATAACAGCGATGGCCTTGCTACAGCTGGAGCGCATCAGCGCACAGTACCCGGGCAGCCCCGAGCCGGTGCTGGCGGATATTTCTCTGACCCTGGGGCCGCAGCAATTGCTGGTCGCCCTCGGCCCGTCCGGCAGTGGCAAGACTTCGCTGTTGAACCTGATTGCCGGTTTCGTCGAACCGGGTGCCGGGCGCATCACCCTCGACGGCGTGCCGGTCAAAGGCCCGAGCGCCGAACGTGGCGTGGTGTTTCAGGACGACGCCTTGCTGCCCTGGCAGGACGTATTGGCCAACGTCGCCTTCGGCCTTGAACTGGCCGGTGTCGCTAGGGACAAACGCGAAAAAATCGCCCGGGAAATGCTCGCGCTGGTTGATCTTTCCGGTTTCGAAAGCCGTCGTATCTGGCAACTCTCCGGCGGCCAGAAACAACGCGTCGGCCTCGCCCGCGCCCTCGCCGCCGACCCGCGCGTGTTGCTGATGGACGAGCCGTTCGGTGCGCTTGATGCATTCACTCGCGAGCAGATGCAGGAGCTGTTGCTGCAAGTCTGGCAACGCACGGCCAAGCCGGTTTTCCTGATTACCCACGATATTGAAGAAGCGGTGTTCCTCGCCACGGACCTGATTCTGCTGGCGCCGAATCCGGGGCAGATCGTCGAGCGTCTGCAATTGGATTTCGGTCAGCGTTATGCCGCTGGCGAGTCGGCCCGTGCGATCAAATCCGATCCGCGTTTTATCGAAACCCGCGAGCACGTGCTGAGCAAAGTCTTCTCGCAACGCAGCGCCGTACCCCGGCAGGAGCGCGCATGAGCAGTTACGACGTTTCCGCTGCGGCGGTGAAAACACCTTCGGTGAGCATCCCGGTGCGCCGCAGCCTCAGCACTCGCTGGATCAGCCTGCTGACCCTGTTCGGCCTGCTGGCGATCTGGTGGACGGTGACCGCGACCGGACTGATCGAACCGCTGTTCCTGCCGCCGCCCTCCGCCGTGCTGCAAAAGGGCTGGTTGCTGGCGACTTCCGGATACATGGATTCGACTTTGTGGCAGCACCTCGGCGCCAGCCTCAGCCGCATTGGCCTTGGACTCTTTTTCGCCATCCTGACCGCCGTGCCGGTGGGCATTGCCATCGGCGCCAACCGCATCGCCCGTGGTGTGCTCGATCCGCTGATCGAGTTCTACCGCCCGATCCCGCCGCTGGCGTATCTGCCGCTGATCGTGATCTGGTGCGGCATCGGTGAGTTGTCGAAAGTGCTGCTGATCTATCTGGCGATTTTCGCGCCGATTGCCATCGCCACCGCGACCGGCGTGCGCACGGTTGACCCGGCGAAATTGCGCGCCGCGCAGTCGCTGGGTGCGACTCGTGCACAACTGATTCGCCATGTGATTTTACCCAGCGCCCTGCCGGACATTCTCACCGGCGTGCGCATTGGTCTGGGCGTCGGCTGGTCGACCCTGGTCGCCGCTGAACTGATCGCGGCCACCAGTGGCCTGGGCTTCATGGTGCAGTCGGCCGCGCAGTTTCTGGTCACCGATGTCGTGGTGCTGGGGATTCTGGTCATCGCCCTGATCGCCTTCACCATGGAAATGGGCCTGCGCGCATTGCAGCGCAGACTGGTGCCATGGCACGGCCAGGCGCACTAAATCGCCTTGTGAAAATTCCCCTGTGGGAGCGAGCCTGCTCGCGAAAGCGTCAGATCAGTCACTGCACTGTCGCCTGACACTCTGCATTCGCGAGCAGGCTCGCTCCCACAAAAGCATGACACTCCGAATTCGAAGAGAACGACCATGAGCACCCTCAGCATCACCCCGTTAAGCTCGGCCCTCGGCGCGCAGATCAGTGGCGTCGACATCAGCCAGCCGCTGAGCCTGGCACACCGCGACGCCATCGAGCAGGCGCTGCTCAAGTATCAGGTGCTGTTCTTCCGCAATCAGCCGATCGAGCCGGCACAGCAGGCACGTTTCGCGCATTATTTCGGCGACCTGCACATTCATCCGATTTACCCGAACGTGCCGGAACAACCGGAAGTGCTGATTCTTGATACCGCCGTCACCGACGTGCGCGATAACGCGATCTGGCACACCGACGTGACCTTCCTGCCAACGCCCGCGATGGGCGCAGTGCTCAGCGCCAAGTTGCTGCCGGAGTTCGGTGGTGACACGTTGTGGGCCAGCGGCATCGCGGCATATGAAGCGCTGTCGGCACCGATGAAAACCCTGCTCGAAGGTCTGACCGCCACCCACGATTTCACCCGATCGTTTCCGCTGGAGCGCTACGGCAACACGCCTGAGGCGCTGGCGCAGTGGGAAGAAGCGCGGCGCAAGAATCCGCCGCTGTCGCACCCGGTGATTCGTACGCATCCGGTGAGCGGCCGGCGCTCACTGTTCGTCAATGAAGGGTTTACCTCGAAGATCAACGAGCTGTCCGAAACCGAGAGTGAGGCGATTCTGAAGTTTCTGTTCGCCCACGCGACACGGCCGGAATTCACCATTCGCTGGCGCTGGCAGAAGGACGACATCGCTTTCTGGGACAACCGCGTGACGCAGCATTACGCGGTGGATGATTACCGACCGGCGCGGCGGGTGATGCAGCGGGCGACGGTGTTGGGGGATGTGCCGTTCTTCAAGTGATAGCTGATGATCGTTCCCTCGCTCTGCGTGGGAATGCATCAACGGACGCTTCGCGTTCGGCTTTAGATGGGACGCAGAGCGTCCCGGGCGGCATTCCCACGCAGAGCGTGGGAACGATCCTCCCAGCGGCTTATTCGGCTGTCGAAGGCTTCTCCCACAGATTGACCCCGCCCTCCTGGGCAAACCGATCAATCTCCGCCAGCTCTTCAGCACTGAAATTCAGATTCTTCAGCGCGCCGACGTTCTCGATGATCTGCTCCGGCCGGCTCGCGCCGATCAGTGCCGAGGTCACTCGTGGATCACGCAGGGTCCACGCCAATGCCAGTTGCGCCAGACTCTGGCCGCGACGCTGGGCGATCTCGTTCAACGCTCGCACGTGAGCAATGTTTTCTTCGGACAAGTGCGAAGCCTGCAACGAGCCGCCGCCCGGGCGATTGACCCGCGCATCCGCCGGCACGCCGTTGAGGTATTTGTCGGTGAGCAAGCCCTGCGCCAGCGGCGTGAAGGCGATGACGCCCGTGCCGAGTTCGTCAGTGGTATCGAGCAGATCCTTTTCCACCCAGCGGTTGAGCAGGTTGTACGCCGGCTGATGAATCAGCAGCGGCACTTTCCACTCTTTCAGCAGCGCGGCCATCTCGCGGGTTTTCACCCCGGAATAGGACGAGATACCGATGTACAGCGCCTTGCCCTGCTGCACGGCGGTGGCGAGGGCGCTGGCGGTTTCTTCCAGCGGGGTGTCCGGGTCGAAGCGGTGCGAATAGAAGATGTCCACATAGTCCAGACCGAGGCGTTGCAGGCTCTGGTCGAGGCTCGCCAGCACGTATTTGCGCGAACCGCCGCCCTGACCATACGGGCCGGGCCACATGTCCCAACCGGCCTTGCTGGAGATGATCAGCTCGTCGCGATACTGCTTGAAGTCTTCGCGCAGCAGGCGACCGAAATTGATCTCGGCGCTGCCGTACGGCGGGCCGTAATTGTTGGCCAGATCGAAATGGTTGATGCCCAGATCGAACGCGGTGCGCAGCAAAGCGCGCTGGGTGTCGATCGGGGTGCTATCGCCAAAGTTGTGCCACAGGCCCAGCGACAATGCCGGCAGCACCAGACCGCTGCGGCCGACGCGGCGGTAAGGAATGGAGTCGTAGCGGTTTTCGGCAGCGGTGTAAGTCATCGAATCCTCTCTTGTCTGTCTTTTAGTCATCAGAAACCGGACACCTTTGTGGCGAGGGGATTTATCCCCGATGGGTGGCGAAGCCGCCCCAAAACCTGAAACCTCGGTGAATCAGCTGTACCGGGCGCGCTGGTTTTACGACTGCTTCGCAGCCGAACGGGGATGAATCCCCTCGCCACAAAAACCCCATCAATCAGGCAAAGCGATTTGCAGGTCGAACCAGCTCCAGGTTCTGCCGCAACGTCCGGCCTTCATATCCAATTCTGAACAACCCGCCCAGCATACGCCCAAGCAGCGCGGCGCCGACCTCCGGTTCGACCAATTGCTGAAACGTTTCACATTTTTTCCTGCGCTTCAGACTCGCTGGAGATTGGCGTGCTGGCGGCAACGCGGGTGCTGGAAAGCCTTGGGGTATTGCCGAGCGACGAAGTGCAGCGGCTGAATCTGCTGCGATGCCAAGTGATCGAGCGGGAAAGCACCTGACTGCGGGAGCGAGCAGGCTCGTTCCCGCAGAATCTGCGTCATACCGACAATTCGCGCAGCGCAGCGGCCGCCAGAAATCCGGACCGGGAACGGTAGCGCCGGTCTCGACGGACAGTCTGGTCAATACGTTCCAGCAACTGCTCGGGCAATGTGGCATTGAAGCGCACTGATTTGCCGAAGTAAGGCGTGATGTCAAAGTCGACCACGCCCCAGATCCCGCCCGCGTAATCCGGGTTATCAAGGTGGGCATCGATGTCGCGCACCTGTGGCAACGGCGCGCCATCGGCTACCAGCCCTTCGTAATGCAGCGCCAGTGCTTCCTGCGTGTTTTCAAAAGCTTCGGCTACCGTGGCGCCTGCGGAATAACACCCCGGTACGTCCGGAATGACCACGCCGTAGTCCGAGTCGGCATCCTTGTGCAGAACGACCGGGAATTTCATAAAGGTTTCCTTCGCCCTTTCCGACGTCAAGAATTACAACTCTAGGGCACAAAGCGCGCAGCGATACACACCATACACACTTGGATAAATAATAGTCCGTTTCGTGATCATCACAGATGGACGGATCAACGGCGGGGCCCAAGATTGCGATGGACAGTGCGATATTCGGTGTGCCGGCGGCGGCGGTGGTGCTGTTCATAGTGCTGAACGCCGAGGCGTAAAAAACTCTCGGCGCTCAGCCGTTGGATCAACGCACCAGATGCAGGAACTGCATGTGCCGTTCGTACTGGTCGAGGATGTCGTTGATGATCTGTTCTTTGGTGTAGCCGACCAGATCGTAGTCCTGACTGCCCTCGCTCAAGTGCACTTCGGCGCGGTAGTAGCGGCGATTGTTGAGTTGCTTGGAACCCATGCCGCCGCGCGCGAACGATGGCGTGAAGTAGCCGCGCATCTGCACCTGATAGATGAACGGATGCTGCTCGCCATGACCGATTTCCAGGCTGACGTTGTCATGCGCCGGATCCGGCTGAGTGACGACGTGCAGACCTTTTTCGACGAACACGGCGGTCACTTCCTCGATTGCCGGGCGCACTGTGCTTTCCATGAAGCGGTACACCTCGTCGCGGGACGGGAAGTGCACGGCCTGGCTCAGACGCTGACGCCATCCACCGGTGCCACGCCGCGAACCGGAGACCGGCGCCAGCGAATGCAACTGCGCGATCTGCTTCTGCGACTCCAGATAGAACGCCTTGTGCAGGCCCCACATCATCAGCAGCAGAATCAACGAGAACGGTAACGAGGTCAGCACCACCGCCGACTTCAGCGCATCGATGCTGCCGGAGAACAGCAGCGCACTGGTGATCAGCGCGGTCATCGCGCCCCAGAACACCCGCAGCCATTTCGGCCCGTCTTCATCCGGGTTGCCGCCCTTCGCCGACAGGGTCGAGAGCACCACGGTGCCAGAGTCCGCAGACGTCACGAAGAACACGAAGCTGATGAACACCGTCACGGCGATGACGGTCTTGCTCCATGGGTAGGTTTCCAGCAGCAGATAAATGCTCATCGACGGATTGTCGATGGCCGACATGCCCAGCGCACTCATGCCGTGATTGAGCACCTGGTCCAAGGCGCTGTTGCCGAAAATCGACATCCACGCCAGGGTGAAACCGAGCGGGATCAACAGCACGCCGAAGACGAATTCACGGATAGTGCGGCCACGGGAGATCCGCGCGATGAACAGGCCCACGAACGGCGACCATGCAATCCACCAGGCCCAGTAGAACACGGTCCAGCCACCCAGCCAGTCACTCGGTTTGTCGTAGGCGTAGAGGTCGAAACTCTTCATCGGCAGGGCGCCGAGGTAGTCGCCGACGTTCTGGATCAGCGTGTTGAGCAGGTGCTGTGTCGGCCCGGCAAACAACACGAACAGCAGCAGCCCGCAGGCCAGCAGCATGTTGATGTCGGACATCACCCGCACGCCTTTATCGACACCGGAGACCGCAACGATGATCGCCGCGCCCATCATCAGCGTGATCAGGCCGACCTGAATCCACTGGGTGTGGGCGATGCCGAACAGATAATCCAGGCCCGAGTTGAGGTGCAACACGCCGAAGCCCATGTCGGCACCAAGACCGAACACCGTGGCGATGATGCCGAAGCCGTCCACCGCATAGCCGATCGGGCCGTTGATGCGTTTGCCGATCAGCGGATACAGCGCCGAACGCAGGGCCAGCGGCAGATTGTGCCGATAAGCGAAATAGGCCAGTGCCATGCCGACGAAGGCGAACACGCCCCAACCATGCAGGCCCCAGTGCAGAAACAGAATCTGCATGGCCTGGCGCGCCGCGTCCGCCGTGCCGGCCTCGCCTTGCGGCGGCTGCAGCATGTGGGTCAGCGGTTCGGAAACGCAGAAGAAAAACAGCGTGATGCTGATCCCGGCGGCGAACAGCATGCCGGCCCAGGACAGGTAACTGAATTCGGGCTCGTCGTGGTCGGCACCGAGTTTTATCTTGCCGTAGCCGGATAAGGCGGTGACCACCACGAAGACCAGATACAGGGTCATCGCGAGCATGTAGTACCAGCCGACCGTGTTGGCCGCCCAGTTCTGCGCTTCCAGCAACCAGGCGCCGGCCTGTTCGGGGATGGCGATGACGACCAGACCAAACAGCAGAATGACCGTCGCGGCGAAGTAGAACACCGGCGGATTCATGCGTACCAGACCGCTGGCGGGGGTAGACGATGCACTCATGAAAGGTGCACCTCGAAGGATTGGAACGTGGCTGAAATGATCGGACTCAGCAAAGGCAAGCCTCCTGTTGTGAGCGGGCAGCGAACCACCGGTTTAACTTGAATGAACGTTCAAGTTAAACATGAATGGGGTGGTAAGGACTAATCGCAGAGCTGGGCGGTAGGTTTCCTACAGCGCCAAAAGAGGGGTATGACGCGGGTTTGGAGGGATTCGTTCACTTATGAATTGGCTGAAGGCCATTACTTCGATCCAGCCTGAAATCTTTCGCGAGCAGGCTCGCTCCCACATATGAAACGCATTCCAATGTGGGAGCGAGTCTGCTCGCGAAGAGGCCCGATACAACAACACAGATTCAAGACTTACTTCTGCGTCCCGTCATCATGCTGCAGATTCGCCTGGGTCAGATTCGCCCCCGCCGGCACGCTGCGTGTCAGCCAGACGTTGCCGCCAATGGTCGAACCCTTGCCGATGGTGATCCGTCCGAGAATCGTCGCCCCGGCGTAAATCACCACGTCATCCTCAACGATCGGGTGACGCGGATGGCCCTTCTGCAACTGGCCGTCCTCATCCGCCGGGAAGCGCTTGGCCCCCAGGGTCACCGCCTGATAAATGCGCACTCGCTCACCAATGATCGCGGTTTCGCCAATCACTACGCCTGTGCCGTGATCGATAAAGAAGCTGCGGCCAATCTGTGCGCCCGGGTGGATATCGATGCCCGTCGCCGAGTGCGCGATTTCCGCGCTGATCCGCGCCAGCAGCGGCAGCCCGGCACGGTATAAATGGTGCGCCAGTCGATGGTGAATAACCGCAAGAATGCCCGGATAGCACAGCAGCACTTCATCAACGCTGCGTGCCGCCGGGTCGCCGTGATAGGCCGCCAGCACATCGGTGTCGAGCAGCGTGCGCAGGCCCGGCAAGGCCAAAGCGAAATTCTGCACGATCTGAATGGCGCGGGTTTCGACTTCACTGTCGTCCTGCGCGCTGTGGCGGGCAACGTAACGCAGCTCCAGGCGCGTCTGCGCCAGCAATGCATTGAGCGCTACATCAAGCGTGTGGCCGACGTAGAAATCTTCACTTTCTTCACGCAGATCGACCGGCCCCAGACGCATCGGGAACAGCGCGCCACACAGCGCCTCGAGGATTTCCGCCATCGCCGCTCGCGATGGCAATTCGCGGCCGCCCTGCTCCCCTGAAGCGCGACCATTCTGTGCGCGCCACTGATCCCGCGCGCTGCGCAGCTGGCTGACGATGGTCTGCAATTGCCAATGGCTGGAACGCTCGCTCACGGTAAAGACTCCTCACGGGCGGCCGGACTGTCTGGCCGCGTCATCGGCGCCTACTTTACGGCATGCCTTTGCCGACGAATTAAGAACCGATAGTGCTGGCCTCAGTCCATTTGGCTATAAGCGATTGGCGGTTGCCCGTGCAAAAACGCGTGCCTATAGTCCTTTCATTCTTCTGCGCCAGTACGGACCCATGATCAAACAACAGCTGCAACGCTTCCCCCGTCTCGAACTGCTGAGCCACCCCACGCCGCTGGAAAAACTCGAGCGCCTGTCCACCTGGCTCGGCCGCGAGGTGTACGTCAAGCGCGATGACCTGACGCCGCTGGCGATGGGCGGCAACAAGCTGCGTAAACTCGAATACCTCGCCGCCGACGCGCTCGCGCAAGGTGCTGACACGCTGATCACGGCCGGTGCGCTGCAATCGAACCACGTGCGCCAAACCGCCGCGCTGGCGGCGAAACTCGGCCTCGGTTGTGTGGCGCTGCTGGAAAACCCGCTGGGCACTGATGACGGAAATTACACCGGCAACGGCAACCGCCTGCTGCTGGATCTGTTCGACACCAAGGTCGAGTTGGTCGACAACCTCGATAATGCCGACGAACAACTGGCCGCCCTCGCCGTGCGCCTGCGCAGCAACGGCAAGAAGCCGTATCTGGTGCCGATCGGCGGCTCCAACGCCCTTGGTGCTCTGGGTTATGTGCGCGCCGGGCTGGAGCTGGCTGAGCAGATCAGGGACAGCGGCCTCGATTTCGCCGCGGTGGTGCTGGCTTCAGGCAGTGCCGGTACTCACAGTGGTCTCGGACTGGCGCTGAGTGAGGCGCTGCCGCAACTGCCGGTGATCGGCGTGACCGTTTCGCGCAGTGAAGAAGACCAGCGGCCGAAGGTTCATGGTTTGGCCGAACGCACCGCTGAGCTGCTGGGTGTCGAGTTGCCGGCCAGCTTCAAGGTCGAGCTGT
The DNA here is from genome assembly GCF_004307515.1 of Pseudomonas sp. Sample_14. Classification (NCBI taxonomy): domain Bacteria; kingdom Pseudomonadati; phylum Pseudomonadota; class Gammaproteobacteria; order Pseudomonadales; family Pseudomonadaceae; genus Pseudomonas; species Pseudomonas sp. Sample_14. The sequence goes on from NZ_RCOC01000093.1 coordinate 126,472, forward strand.
GGGACGAATATTTCGCCCCGCGTTATGGCGAGCCGAATGCCGGAACGCTGGCGGCGGTGAAACTGTTGGCGGCTCAGGAAGGTCTGTTGCTTGACCCGGTCTACACCGGCAAGGCCATGGCCGGTCTGCTCGACGGGATCGGCCGGCAGCGCTTCGATGACGGCCCGATCATCTTCCTGCACACCGGTGGCGCGCCGGCGTTGTTTGCCTACAAGGATTTTCTGACAAGATGATCACGCCAGATTGCAGTTACCTGTGGCGAGGGGATTTATCCCCGTTGGGTCGCGGAGCGGCCCCTTGCTTTCGCAAGTGAGTACACGTCGCAGAACTTTGCAACTGTTGTGCAGCCGAACGGGGATAAATCCCCTCGCCACAACTGGACGGGCATATTCCAAAAAACTCTAAAAGAAAAATAATCTAGTATTTTCAAGTCTAAAACAGACATCTTATAGTCTCGCCGCAGGCGAATTTCGGGCGAGACGCTTAAGCTGCTTTAAGGCAGGATAGCGCTGTCGTTCAAATCACCAATTTGCCTACATTCCTTAAGCGTCTTCCATAAGAAAACACAGGGGCTTGTCATGAATTTTTCCGCACTACGTCGCACTCTGCTGGTCGGTTCGCTGGGTCTTGCGCTCAGCGCTGGCCTGATCGGTCAGGCAGTGGCCGGTGAGCAGTTGCAACAGATCAAGGACAAAGGCGTGCTCAACGTCGGCCTGGAAGGCACTTACCCACCGTTCAGCTTTGTTGACGAAAACGGCAAGCTGTCCGGTTTCGAAGTGGAGCTGTCCGAAGCGCTGGCGCAAAAGCTCGGCGTCAAAGCCAAGATCCAGCCGACCAAATGGGACGGCATCCTCGCCGCACTTGAATCCAAGCGTCTGGATCTGGTGGTCAACCAAGTGACCATCTCCGACGAGCGCAAGAAGAAGTATGACTTCTCCGAACCGTACACCGTGTCCGGCATCCAGGCCCTCGTGCTGAAAAGCAAAGAGTCGGCGCTGAACATCAAGACTGCCGCTGACCTGTCCGGCAAGAAAGTCGGTGTCGGCCTGGGTACCAACTACGAGCAGTGGGTTCGCGCCAACGTGCCGGGTGCTGACGTGCGCACCTACGATGATGATCCGACCAAGTTCGCCGACCTCAACAACGGTCGTACCGATGCCATCCTGATCGACCGTCTGGCTGCCCTCGAATACGCCAAGAAAGCCCCGAAAACCGTCGCAGCCGGTGAGGCCTTCTCGCGTCAGGAATCCGGTATCGCCCTGCGCAAAGGCGAGCCTGAACTGCTGGCTGCGGTGAACAACGCGCTCGACGAACTGCGTGCTGACGGCACTCTCGAGAAACTGTCGAAGAAATACTTCAACGCAGACGTCACTAAATAATGGAAGAGGCTTTCCAACTCGCGCTGGATTCCGCGCCCTTTCTGTTGAAGGGCGCGTACTACACGGTAGTCCTCAGCCTCGGCGGGATGTTCTTCGGTCTGCTGCTGGGCTTCGGCCTCGCGCTGATGCGCCTGTCGCGCTTCAAATCGGTCAGTTGGCTGGCCCGCATTTACGTGTCGTTCTTTCGCGGCACGCCGTTGCTGGTGCAGCTGTTCGTGATCTATTACGGCTTGCCGCAACTGGGCATGGAGCTTGATCCGCTGCCGGCAGCGCTGATCGGTTTCTCGCTGAACATGGCCGCCTACGCCTGTGAAATCCTCCGTGCCGCGATCGGTTCGATCGAACGCGGTCAGTGGGAAGCTGCTGCGAGTATCGGCATGACCCGCGCGCAGACCCTGCGCCGGGCCATCCTGCCGCAAGCGATGCGCACGGCCTTGCCGCCGCTGGGCAACAGCTTCATTTCGCTGGTCAAGGACACGGCGCTGGCCGCGACCATTCAGGTGCCGGAGCTGTTCCGTCAGGCGCAGCTGATTACCGCCCGGACTTTCGAAGTCTTCACCATGTATCTTGCCGCCGCGCTGATCTACTGGATTCTGGCCACAGTGCTTTCGCACTTGCAGAACAAGTTGGAAGAGCGGGTCAATCGGCACGACCAGGAGTCTTGACGCGATGATTGTCGTGGAAAAACTGACCAAGCAATTCAAGGGTCAGGTCGTGCTCAACGGCATCGACCTTGAGGTAAAGGAAGGCGAAGTCGTCGCGATCATCGGCCCCAGCGGCTCGGGGAAAACGACGTTCCTGCGTTGCCTGAATTTCCTCGAAGAACCCACCAGCGGCCGGATCAAGGTCGGCGATATCGAAATCGATACCAGCCGCCCGCTGAACCAGCAGCAAAGTCTGGTGCGCAACCTGCGCCAGCACGTCGGCTTCGTGTTCCAGAACTTCAACCTGTTCCCCCATCGCACCGCTTTGGAAAACGTCATCGAGGGCCCGATCGTGGTCAAGAAGATGCCGCGCGACCAGGCAGTTGCTCTGGGTAAAAAGCTGCTGACCAAAGTGGGGCTTGCCGGCAAAGAGGACGCCTATCCGCGCCGTCTCTCCGGTGGCCAGCAACAGCGCGTGGCAATCGCCCGGGCGCTGGCGATGGAGCCGGAAGTGATTCTGTTCGACGAACCGACTTCAGCGCTCGACCCGGAACTGGTCGGTGAAGTGCTGGCGACCATTCGCGGTCTTGCCGAAGAAAATCGCACGATGGTGATTGTCACCCACGAAATGGGTTTTGCCCGTGACGTGGCCAATCGCGTGGTGTTTTTCGACAAGGGCGTAATTGTTGAACAGGGTGAAGCCAAGGCACTGTTTGCCAACCCGAAAGAAGAACGCACCAAACAGTTTCTCAGTAAGTTTCTGAATCACGCCTGAGAACTTTCTCAGCAATACCCCTCCACTTCCACGGATGGAAGTTACCTCTCCCCCGGCATTTCAATCTTTTCTACATTTGTTACTAGCGAGCGCAGATATATATTGCGCAACGGTTACGCGCATCTCCGAATCGTCATATTTTCATACGTTTGCCTGCGAACAAACCCGCGCAAAACCCTGCGCAATAGCCATTTATCTGTAGCTGGTTTCGCGCGTACCACTAGGCATATTGCCTAGGTGACGTAGGAGCTTTCTGATTAACTTGTAATTCACGCATTAACTAAGCCGCTCTATTGACACCCCTCTCCGCAGACTTTTATCTAGTCGGCAACCGGCGCCAATTAGTTCAAACAACTCGCACTAAAACCGAACAAATAGTTCTCGCTTTTATTGCCAGTTGATTCGCGTCTTTTTTGTTTTCCAGAAACGGATTTCGCTGCAAGACTTCAAGGAGAGAAACCGATGACCCGCACTTCGCATACACCCGAACTTGCAGCGCCAACGCTGGCATGCGCACAAAAAACCGGCATCAACCAGGCGACAGCGGCCCATCTGCTGATCGATGTACCGCCCTACCGCGACATGGACGTTGGCGATCTGATCGAACTGTTCTGGAACAAATGCTATGTCGCGTCAAAAGTCCTCAGCGCAGACGATGTGGGTGAGTCGGTCAGCCTGCGGGTGCCGGAGAGTTTCATCACCAATGGCACCGCACGCATTCACTACCGCGTGATGCAGGTCGGCCAGGGTCCGGCGCTGTCGGCGGCGACCCGGGTGCAGGTCAAACTCGATTGCCCCGGGGGCCAGCCCACTGGGCAGTGCGAAGACGAAAACCAGCAACTGGCGCCAGTGATCATCCCCGAAGCGATTCGCCGTCAGGGCGTGAATCCCAGCCAGGTCAAACGCGGCGTGCCGCTGACCATCGAGCCTTATCTGAACATGGCAGAATACGACGCCATCACCCTGCGCTGGGGCGATGTGCGTATGGATCTGGCGGTGCTCACTGCGGCCGATGTCGGGCTGCCGATTCAGGTCTGGGTGCCACCGGCGGTCATTGTCGAAGCGGGCGAAGACCTGCGGCTGGACGTGACGTACTGCATCCTCGACCGGGTCGGTAACAACTCGCGCTGGGCACCGCCGCGCACGTTGAAAATCGGTTGCGTGAATCCGTACGTAAAAGTCCCGTTGAAACCCGAATTCAAGGCTGCCGAATCGCGTACCAAGTGATACCTGCCCAAGGTGGGAGGTCAGTCACCTCTCACCCAAAACTCGTTAACCAAGCCGAACATCCTCCCTTCTATGTATATTCCTAAAAGATAGTTTATTTAATTTTTATACACGCTTAGGGTATATGCACCGGACCACCGGACATTCTTTCAATCGCCGCACTTCGCGGCGTTTTTCATGAGATGTGAGGTAGGTATGGTCCGGAACACAATCACCCCAGTGCAGATCGCCAGGGCATTGCGTGCAGCCAGGGAGCGGCACTGATGTCCAGTCTTGCAGATGCGAATCTGCAGTCCGACCTGGACATCGCCCCGCTGTTGTTGCCCGCGCAACTACTGCGCAACGACGCTCAAGCGATCAAGGCCGCCCACGAGCTGGCGCAAGCCGCCCGTGTGCAGGCGGCCAAACGCGACCGGCAGCGCAAGCTGCCGTGGTCGGAAATCGAACAGTTCACCCGCAGCGGTCTGGGCAGTATTGCCATCCCGCGCGAATACGGTGGCCCGCAGGTTTCCTTCGTCACATTGGCCGAAGTATTCGCGATCATTTCTGCCGCCGACCCGGCGCTCGGACAGATCCCGCAGAACCAGTTCGGCATCATCCATCTGCTGCTCGGCACCGCTACCGAAGCGCAGAAAAAGCAGCTGTTCCAGAGTGTTCTGGAAGGCTGGCGCATCGGCAATGCCGGCCCGGAACGTGGCACGAAAAACACCTTGGAACTGAAGGCGCGAATCAGCGCCGACGGCGACGATCACGTGATCAACGGCCAGAAGTTCTATTCCACCGGCGCGCTGTTTGCGCATTGGGTCGCGGTGAAAGCGCTCAACGATGACGGTAAACAGGTGCTGGCCTTCGTCCGTCGCGGCACGCCGGGTCTGCGCATCGTCGATGACTGGTCGGGCTTCGGCCAGCGCACCACGGCGAGCGGCACGATTCTGCTGAACAACGTGCGCGTCGAGTCGAGCCTGGTCATCGACAACTGGAAGATCAACGACAAGCCGAACACCCAAGGCGCAGTGTCGCAGCTGATTCAAGCGGCCATCGACGCCGGCATCGCCCGTGGCGCCATCGACGACGCCATCGACTTCGTCAAAACCCGCGCGCGGCCATGGATCGACGCCAAGGTCGAGCGCGCCAGCGATGACCTCTACGTGATTGCCGATATCGGCAAACTGAAAATCGAACTGCACGCCGCCGAAGCGCTGCTGCGCAAGGCCGGCAAAGTGCTCGATGACGTCCACGCCGCGCCGCTGACTGCCGAATCCGCCGCACGCGCTTCGATCGCCGTGGCCGAAGCAAAAGTGCTGACCACCGAGATTTCGCTGCTGGCCAGCGAAAAGCTCTTCGAACTGGCCGGCAGCCGCGCGACCCTCGCCGAATTCAATCTCGACCGCCACTGGCGCAACGCCCGCGTGCACACCCTGCACGACCCGGTGCGCTGGAAATATCACGCGGTCGGCGCCTATCGCCTGAACGGCACTTTGCCGGCTCGCCATTCCTGGATCTGAGACGACCAGTCATCTGGAGAACCCCCTATGACGCTTTCCCATCACGTCGCGCTCATCACCAGCGATGAGCAAGCCCTGATCGTCGCCAGCGACCTGGCCGAAGATTTCAAACGCGACAGCGCCCTGCGCGACCGTGAACGCCGCCTGCCATTGGCCGAGCTGGAAGTGTTTTCCCGCTCCGGCCTGTGGGGCATCAGCGTGCCGAAAGAATATGGCGGCGCGGGCGTATCCAACGTCACCCTGGCCAAAGTCATCGCACTCATCGCTCAGGCCGACGGCTCGCTCGGGCAGATTCCGCAGAACCATTTCTACGCACTGGAAGTGCTGCGCGTGAATGGCAGCGATGAACAGAAACAGCGCCTGTACGCCGAGGTCCTCGCCGGCCAGCGCTTCGGCAATGCGCTGGCGGAACTGGGCACCAGAACCGCTCACGACCGCGTCACCAGCCTCGAACGCGACGGCGCTGGTTATCGCATCAACGGTCGCAAGTTCTACTCGACCGGGGCGATTTACGCGCAGCGCATCCCGACCTCAGTGGTCGATGAAAATGGCGTGCAGCAACTGGTCTTCGTACCGCGCGAAAGCAAGGGCCTGACGGTAATCGACGACTGGAGCGGCTTCGGCCAGCGCACCACTGGCAGTGGCTCGGTGGTGTTCGAAGATGTGTATGTAGCGGCTGAAGATGTGCTGCCGTTCCAGAGCGCTTTCGAACGCCCGACCACGGTCGGCCCGCTGGCGCAGATTCTCCACGCCGCCATCGACACCGGCATTGCCCGCGCCGCTTACGAAGACGCCTTGCATTTCGTGCGCAGCAAGACCCGTCCGTGGATCGATTCCGGCAACGACACGGCCACCGAAGATCCGCTGACGCTGAAGAGTTTCGGCCACTTGAGCATTCGGCTGCACGCCACCGAAGCCTTGCTCGAACGTGCCGGCGAAATCCTCGATGCCGCGCAAGCCGACACCAACGCGGAAACCGTCGCCGCCGCCTCGATCGCAGTCGCCGAAGCGCGGGCGATCAGCACGGAAATTTCCCTCGCCGCTGGCAGCACCCTGTTCGAACTGGCCGGCAGCCAGGCGACGCTGAGTGAACACGGCCTCGACCGGCACTGGCGCAACGCGCGCGTGCACACCCTGCACGACCCGGTGCGCTGGAAATATCACGCCGTGGGCAATTACTACCTCAACGATGAAAACCCTCCGCTGCGAGGGACGATCTGATGACTGCTGCGAGAAAGAAGATTCTGCTCAACGCGTTCAACATGAACTGCATCGGCCACATCAATCACGGCCTGTGGACGCACCCGCGCGACACCTCGACCCGCTACAACACGATCGAGTACTGGACCGAACTGGCGCAGTTGCTTGAGCGTGGATTGTTCGATGGCTTGTTCATTGCTGACATCGTCGGCGTCTACGACGTCTACCAGAACTCGGTGGACGTCACGCTGAAAGAGTCGATCCAGTTGCCGGTCAACGATCCGCTGCTGCTGGTTTCAGCAATGGCCGCCGTCACCAGAAACCTCGGCTTTGGCCTGACTGCCAATCTCACTTACGAGCCGCCGTATCTGTTCGCCCGACGCATGTCGACGCTCGATCATCTGAGTCGCGGCCGGGTCGGCTGGAACATCGTCACCGGTTACCTGGACAGCGCCGCCAAAGCCATGGGCCTGCGCGAACAGGTCGAACATGACCGCCGCTACGACCAGGCCGAAGAATATCTGCAAGTCTTGTACAAGCTCTGGGAAGGCAGTTGGGAGAACGGCGCGGTGCGCAACGATCGCGAGCAGCGCATCTACGCCAACCCGGACAAAGTGCACAAGGTCGAGCACCAGGGCGAGTTCTATCAGGTCGAGGGTTATCACCTCTGCGAGCCATCACCGCAGCGCACGCCGGTGCTGTTTCAGGCCGGTAGCTCCGACCGCGGCTTGCTGTTTGCCGGGCGCCATGCCGAGTGCGTGTTCATCAGCGGCCAGAACAAACCATCGACCAAAATGCAGGTCGACAAGGTCCGCGCCAGCGCCGTCGAAGCCGGGCGCAATCCTCAGGACATCAAGGTGTTCATGGGCCTCAACGTGATCGTTGGCGCCACAGAAGAAGCGGCGTGGGCCAAGCATGCCGAGTACCTCAGCTATGCCAGCGCCGAAGCCGGCGTGGCGCACTTTTCCGCGTCTACCGGCATCGACTTTGCCCAGTACGAAATCGACGAACCGATCCAGTACGTGAAGAGCAACGCCATTCAATCGGCAACAAAAAACCTGCAGAACAATGACTGGACCCGGCGCAAATTGCTCGACCAGCACGCCCTCGGTGGCCGCTACATCACCGTGGTCGGCTCGCCCGAGCAAGTGGCGGATGAACTCGAATCGTGGATCGCCGAAACCGGTCTGGACGGCTTCAACCTGACCCGCATCGTCACCCCGGAAAGCTATGTCGACTTCATCGAACTGGTGATTCCCGAGTTGCAGCGGCGCGGCTCGTACAAGACTGCGTATGACAGCGGGACCTTACGCGAGAAGTTGTTTCACGGTGAGGCGCAGTTGCCTGAACAACATACCGGCTCTTCGTACCGACGCTAAAAGCATCGCTGGCAAGCGAGCTCCCACAAGGGTCTGCGGCGTACACAAAACCTGTGGGAGCTGGCTTGCCAGCGATGAGGCCACAACAGACACACAAATCTTATGCACTGACTGGAAAACTCATCATGACCAAAAAAACCCTGTCCCACCCAGTCAAAGCACTGGCCTTGGCCTTCGGCCTGTTCAGCTCGGCTATCTTCGCCGCCGACGCCCCGTTGAAAATCGGCACCACCGCCGCTTTCGCCATTCCGCTGGAAGCCGCCGTCGAGGAAGCTTCCAAACAAGGCCTGAAAGTCGAGCTGGTGGAATTCACCGACTGGATCGCGCCCAACGTCAGCCTCGCCGCTGGCGACATTGATGTGAATTATTTCCAGCACATTCCGTTTCTGGAAAACGCCAAAGCCGCGTCCGGTTTCGATCTGGTGCCATTCGCTCCTGGGATCATCAACAACGTGGGCCTGTATTCGAAGAAATACAAAAGCTTCGATGAACTGCCCGAAGGCGCCAGCGTCGCCATCGCCAACGACCCGATCAACAGCGGTCGCGGTCTGCAATTGCTCGCCAAGACCGGGTTGATCACCCTGAAACCGGGCGTCGGCTACAAAGCCACCGAGGACGACATCGTCGCCAATCCGAAGAACATCAGGATTCTGCAGGTCGAAGCCGTGCAACTGGTGCGCGCTTATGACGACGCTGATCTGGTCCAGGGTTATCCAGCCTACATCCGTCTGGCGAAGACCTTCGATGCCGGCTCGGCGCTGCTGTTCGACGGTCTCGATCACAAGGAATACGTGATCCAGTTCGTCATCCAGCCGAAGAGCAAAACCGACCCGCGCCTGATCAAGTTCGTCGACATCTATCAGCATTCACCGGCCGTTCGCGCGGCGCTGGACAAGGCCCACGGCAAGCTCTATCAGGCCGGTTGGGAAAGCTGAACATGACTGCGGCGACCCAACGGCGACTGGAGCTTCCAGAGCCACACAATGCTGAAAAAACCGAGCTGCGCCCCGAGTTGAATCGCGCCCACGTACGCTTTATTGGCGTGGGCAAAACCTACAACGGTCGGCAAGGTCCGGTCGCGGCTTTGCAGGGCATCGACCTGGCGATTCAGCGCGGCGAAGTGTTCGGCATCATCGGCCGCAGCGGCGCCGGCAAGTCGTCGCTGATTCGCACGATCAATCGTCTCGAACAGCCGACTTCAGGACGGGTGCTGATCGATCAGGTCGATATCGGCGAGTTCGATGAAGACCGCCTCGTCGCCCTGCGCCGGCGCATCGGCATGATCTTCCAGCACTTCAATCTGATGTCGGCCAAGACCGTCTGGCAGAACGTCGAGTTGCCGCTGAAAGTCGCCGGCGTGCCGAAGGAGCAGCGCGACAACAAGGTTCGCGAACTACTCGAACTGGTCGGCCTGCACAGCAAGCACAAGGCATACCCGGCGCAACTCTCCGGTGGGCAGAAACAGCGTGTCGGCATCGCCCGTGCGCTGGTGCATGACCCGGACATTCTGCTCTGCGATGAAGCGACATCGGCACTCGATCCGGAGACCACGCAGTCGATCCTCGGCCTGTTGCGCGAGATCAACAAACGCCTCGGCCTGACCATTGTGCTGATTACTCACGAAATGGCAGTGATCCGCGAGATCTGCGATCGCGTCGTCGTGCTCGAGCATGGTCATGTGGTCGAGCAAGGCCCGGTGTGGCAAGTGTTCGGCAATCCGCAACACTTAGTCAGCCAGACCTTGCTCGCACCGCTGCAACACACCTTGCCGGAAGAACTGCAAAGCCGATTGCAGGCGCAATCCACGGCTTCAAATGCAGCGGTGGTGTTGCGTTTGCAGTTCACCGGCAGTGCCGCTGATGAGCCGGATCTGGCCGCGTTGTTTGCGGCGTTGGGTGGGCGAGTGAAGCTGCTTCAGGGCGGCGTCGAACGAATTCAGGGACACGCGCTGGGGCAGCTGTTACTGGCCGTCAGCGGTTCGGCGTTCAGCGCCGAGCAATTGCGCGAGCGCGCCGGGCAGTGGGCGCAACGAGTGGAGGTATTGGGCTATGTGGTTTGATCGCTTGCTGCAGGGTTTTATCGACACCTTCCTGATGGTCGGCGTGTCGTCGCTGATCGCGCTGCTGGCGGGGATTCCCATGGCGGTGATTCTGGTCACCAGTGACAAGGGCGGGATCTATCAGGCGCCGCTGTTGAACCGTGCGCTGGGTGCATTCGTCAATCTGTTCCGCTCGATCCCGTTCCTGATCCTGATGGTTGCGCTGATTCCGTTCACCCGCCTGATCGTCGGCACTACCTATGGCGTGTGGGCCGCTGTGGTGCCGCTGACAATCGCCGCAACGCCGTTCTTCGCGCGGATCGCCGAAGTGAGTCTGCGCGAGGTCGATCATGGTCTGATCGAAGCCGCACAGGCCATGGGTTGCCGGCGCTGGCATATCGTCTGGCATGTGCTGCTGCCCGAGGCGCTGCCGGGGATTGTCGGCGGTTTCACCATCACCCTGGTGACGATGATCAATTCGTCGGCCATGGCTGGGGCAATTGGTGCTGGTGGGCTGGGGGATATCGCTTATCGCTACGGTTATCAGCGCTTCGATAGCCAGATCATGTTGACGGTGATCGTCTTGCTGGTGGCGCTGGTGGCGGTGATTCAGTTGGGTGGCGACAGGCTGGCGCGGGGGCTGAATAAGCGCTAAGGTCGATGGCGGCAGGTGGCCATCAACCAGGCCCATGTGATCGCAGTATTTTGGGCAACGCCCTTCGCAAAAATCAGATGCTTCCTACACCACTTTTGTCGTTTCGCCAGCCTGAAGCACGCGGGTTTGCAGGACGATTCCTAGAATAATTTGCCCGCTTGTACCCGAAATATCCTGTAGCTAATCTCCGGTCGTCACTGTTTTGCGGTGACTGGATTCAGTTGTCCGGCCGGCAACTGATCCGCGTGCAGCCGCCGTCCTGCTCGTTTAGTCGCGAAATGGTTGGCTCCCACTTGAAGTCAGGAGTTTACCCATGGAAAAGAAACTTGCCGATCCGCCACTCAGCCTTACCTCAAGCAAGCGGTTCACCGAGGATTTGCTCAAGGATCGCTCTGCACTGTGCCGCGCCGTCGACTCACATCTGGCCGGCAATCAGGTCACGTTGGCTGGACAGAAACGCGTCTACAGTATCAGCGAAGATGTGACGCTGGAGGACGCCCAACTGTATGTTGCCGATCTGCTGCGCTGCGCTTCGGTGACCGTCCATCAATGCGGTGACCAGCTCGGGGGCGCGGATCGGGCCATGGTGTTCTCGGTCTGGCATCTGCTGGAAATGGCCAAGGCGATGATGGACCGCTCGATCGATTGTCTGGGAGCCAAGCAGCACTGAAGCCTGGCACCCATTGCCGCCTGCACTGGCCCCAGCGCAGGCGGCGTTTTTTTGCCGGTGAAAAAGCTTATAGTCCGCCCTCACACCGCCAATACAGCATCGATCATGAAGCAAACGCCCAGCGACCTCGAACAGATCACCGCCACTACCCTCGGTCACTACAACTCGGTGGCTGAGGATTTCCGCGAAGGCACTCGCGACCACGATGTCAGCCAGAACATCGAGGCCTTGCTGCGCCACATTCACGGTGAAGCACCCTTCTCGATTCTCGATTTCGGCTGCGGTCCGGGCCGGGATTTGCAAACCTTCACGCGCATGGGCCACGTCGCGATCGGCCTTGATGGCTCACAGGAATTCGCGCGCATGGCCCGCCAGGACAGCGGTTGCGAAGTCTGGCAGCAGGACTTTCTCAAGCTTGATCTGCCGGCCGAGCGCTTCGACGGCATCTTCGCCAATGCCGTGCTGTTTCATGTGCCGTTGCAGGTGTTGCCGCAAGTGCTACGGCAACTGCACGGCACCTTGAAACCGGGTGGCGCGCTGTTCAGTTCCAATCCGCGTGGCGACAACCAAGAGGGCTGGAACGGGCCGCGCTATGGCTCGTATCACGATCTCGAGGCCTGGCGCGGGTTGCTGACGGCGGCGGGTTTTGTCGAGCTGGAGCATTATTACCGGCCTGCGGGCTTGCCGCGCGAACAGCAGCCGTGGCTGGCGAGCGTGTGGCGCAAAGTCTGAATCAGGGCGCCGCTTGTACCTGATACTGGCTGTCGCTGCCGTCCGCTAACAGTGCAGTCATGCTGTGTCCCGGTAACGTCCGGCCCTGCCAGTTGCGTGGAGCGGCGTCGAAATTGGCCAGCAGTCGCGTGCCGTCGGCAAACGTCGTCTGCTGGACCAGGCGATTCTCGCTCAACCAGTCAAAAGCGGTCAGCGCTTGCGTCGCCAGACGTTCGTGCAGCGGACGAAAGAATCGATCCTGACGCACGATCAACGGCAAGCGCTGATCAAGGCTGGCCGCACTCAGGTGGTACAGCGGCGGTACGTTGTAGAGCAACTGCGTGAGCTCGTTTTCCACCCGCACGTCGCTCAGTTTCAGGTTATCGAACAACCAGTGATGACTGGTGATGACAGAGCCGTGGAACACCGCCTGATACAACGGTAAACGGCTGACGGGGGCGAAATGAACGCGTCGGTAGTCAGCCTTCAACCGGGTCGGTTTGAAGAACACCGCTGGCTGCTCCGGTGGGTACCATTGGCCGACGAAAAAGTCCGCTGTGCCCGGCTGATGCATGTCGCGATCGCCCCAACCGATCACTGGCGTCTGCATGCCATGTGCGAACAAAACCCCTTGAGCGGTGGCCGCATTGCCATCCTCGGAGCCGCTCGGCAGCTGCAACACTTCGCTGATCCAGCGCGATGCTCCGACGTTGCCCGCGGCATTCTGCGCCTGGGTCATCGGTGCGCCGGGACGATAACTGTCAAAGAGCATCCCAGCGGCATAGGCATCGAGAAACCAGCTGTTGAACCCGGCAACCTTCTGGATTGCATCGATGCGCCGCTCAAGCAACGGTCGCACACATCGCGGATCGGTATAGTGACCGGACTGCTGAAACCCGCTTTTCAGCGCACCGTTTTGCTCCACGATCGCACACTCGGTATTGGCCCGATGGCCGAGGTGCGCGGTGGTCCAGTCCGGATTTTCGTCCTCGCGCAGCGCGGTTTCATAGGAGTCATAGGGGGCAATCAGATACCCCGCAGAGACGGCGGCGCGCACCGCCTCCGGGTGCCAGAGTCCACCTTCCCAGCCCTCGCCGAGCCCAAGCCATAAACGCGAAAGTCCAGCGCTCTGCAAGCGTTCAGTGGTTCGTCGCGACAAGGTGCGCCCCCAGCGCGAAGGATCAGGCGCCAGCGTACCCTTCAGAACATCGGCCAGCTGCTCGCGCACCTCAGCGTACCCGTTGGCCAGCGCCTGCATGTCCGGCACCGCACGCGCCTGCCAGGTTTTGCGCGCCTGAACGTTCAGCGCGCGATTGAGACTGCGCAGCATCACAGTCTGTTGATAGCGATTGAGTACGGTCTCGCTGGCGAGCAACCGCAGCGCTTCAGGATCCATCGCTGCCCGAAGTTCACTGACCAGCACACCCGAGCCGCGCAACCGGGCAATCAGCAGCGGCCAGTTGCGCACATCGTCGGGGCCGAGGAGATCGTTGCCCCACAGATAGACATGCGCGGCACCGATCAGCTTGGCGGCTTGCGGGGTCTTGATCAGCTTGTTCGCCAAGGTTTCATATTGATCGCTTTCGATGAGCCACTGCTTGTAGCGCTTGGCCCCGGCCAAGGGATCGACATCGCCGAGAAACAGGCTGAAGGTCAGCGGTTTTGAGGGTTCAAGCGATGTGAATCGATGCCGGGCCGACAGCCCCAGTGCATCACCATTGGTCTTGAAGCGCAGTTGGTTGTTGTAAGGGTTGGTCAGCAGCCAGTGCAGGCTGAAATTCTCGTACTCCATCCCCCAAAGCGGCAGGCTCAAGTCCTGGGTGGTATCGAGCGCGCCCTGCGCGAGCAGGAACTTCTGCCACACCCGGTCACCGCGCGGCACGTAGCGCCCTTCGGCAAGCGGCCAGATCAGCGCCTGGCCCATTGCACTGGCGGGCTGATGAATAAACTCGATTTGCGAGGGCGAGTTAGCCGTAATCGAAAACGTCAGGTCACGCTGGTCCAGGTCAACACTGAGCAACCAGCGCCCATCGTCCCATTGCCAATCGATGCGATTGCCGCGCCTGACCATGTCGCTGACCTTGTGCCGCAGCACACCGGCCGAGGCCTGCACCGGCGCAGCGCCGGCAGCTTCAACGCGCACCGCCAGCTTCGCAGGATCGACCTGCACCCGCCAAAGCTGGTTTTCCAGCAGCACTTCGGCCAGTACTGCCGGCGACAGGCTTAAGCCAGCGAGCAGCAACCATCCGCGTAACCAGCCGGAAACAGTCGACATGGCACGTCCCTCTTCGAATGAAGAAGGGACGTTAGCGCAGTCCGCTCACCCTGTAAGTCAGACCTTTCCCAAAGATCGCAGGGGCTAGCTCACTGCGCCGGCTTTTCATCCTTCTGCGGTTCGCGAATCTTGTACCAGGCCACATAAAGCGCCGGCAGAAACAACAGCGTCAGCAGCGTCGCCACGACGATGCCACCAATCATTGCGTAAGCCATCGGCCCCCAGAACACTTCGCGGGCGATCGGGATCATGCCCATGCTCGCTGCCGCTGCGGTCAGCAGAATCGGCCGACGCCGGTGTTCGGTGGCTTCGACCACCGCGTCCCACGGCGCATAGCCTTTCTGCTCGAACTCATCGATCTGCGTCACCAGAATCACCGAGTTGCGGATGATGATGCCGATCAGCGCGAGGATCCCGAGGATCGCCACGAAGCCCATCGGCGTGCCGGTCGGCACCAACGCCAGGACCACACCGATCAATCCCAGCGGCGCCACACTGGCGACCAGGAACATCTTCTGCACGCTGTGCAACTGAATCATCAGGAACGTCGCCATGAGGAACAGCATCAGCGGCAGCACCTTGGCAATCGGCCCCTGGGCCTTGCCGCTTTCCTCGACCGTACCGCCGGTAGCAACTTTGTAGCCGACCGGCAGTTTCGAGGCAAAAGCATCGATCGACGGCTTGAGCAGTTTCACCAGATCGGTCGGCTGAATCTCGTCACGCACCGAGGCCTTGATGGTGATGGTCGGCAAGCGGTCACGACGCCACACCAGCGGCTGCTCCAGTTCATAGCGCACGGTGGCGAACGCCAGCAGCGGAATCGAGGTGCCGCTCGGCGTGACGATCTGCAGGTTCTGCAGGGTTTCCGGCGTGCCGCGTTCGGAATCCACCGCGCGACCGACCACGTTGATCAGGTAGATATCGTCATCGACCTGGGTCAACGGCGAGCCGCTGACAATGCTGTTCATCAAGTTGGCCACATCTTCTGAGGACAGCCCGAGTTGCCGCGCCTTGTCCTGGGCGATGTCGATGCGCAGGACTTTGCCCGGCTCGTTCCAGTCGTAAATGATTTCGCCGATGTGCGGGTTCTTGTCCAGTTCAGTGGCCAGGTCGATGGCATGTTTGCGCACCTGATCGACATCTTTGCCGCTGACTCGATACTGAATCGGACGCCCCACCGGCGGGCCCATTTCCAGAGCCTGCACGTAGCTGCCGATGCCGACGAAGTCTTTGTGCAGCCGCTCACGCAAGCGCTGGCTGAGTGCCTCGCGGGCTTCGAAGTCCTTGCTGACGATCACCAGCTGCGCGTAGTACGGGTTCTGCAATTGCTGATCAAGGGGCAGGTAGAAACGGATCGCGCCCTGACCGATGTAAGTGCTCCAGCGCACGATGTCCGGGTCGCCCTTGAGCGTCGCTTCGAGCTTGTCCACCGCTTTGCGGGTTTCGTCGATCGAGGCGTTTTGCGGCAGGTTCAGGTCGACGAGAATTTCCGGGCGGTCGGAAGCGGGGAAGAACTGGTTCTGCACGAAGCGCATGCAGAACACCGCCAGCACGAACAACAGCACGGTGACGCCGATCGCCCACCAACGATTGCGCATGGCCCACAACAGACCACCGTTGAAGGCGCGACCGACGCGACCCGGCTCGGCATCGTGGGCTTTCACCTTGTCGCTGAGGATGTGCACGCCGATCACTGGTGCGAAGAACACCGCGACCACCCACGAGACGATCATCGCCACCGCGATCACCGCGAACAGCGTGAACGTATATTCACCCGCAGAACTGGCGTTGAGGCCGATGGGCACAAAACCGGCGACAGTCACCAGCGTACCGGTAAGCATCGGGAATGCCGTCGAGGTGTAGGCGAACGTCGCCGCCTGCTCCTTGCTCTCGCCCATTTCCAGCCGCGTAACCATCATTTCCACGGTGATCATCGCGTCGTCCACCAGCAGGCCGAGGGCAATGATCAGCGCGCCGAGGGAAATCCGCTGCATAGTGATGCCGCTGTATTCCATGAACACGAAGACCATGGCCAGCACCAGCGGAATCGAGCAGGCCACCACCAGACCGGCGCGCACGCCGAGGCTGATGAAACTCACCACCAGCACGATGATGACCGCTTCGAACAGCGCGCTGGTGAAACCGCCGACGGCCTCTTCCACCACCACCGCCTGATCGGAAACGGTGTGCACGCCGACGCCGACAGGCAAGTCAGCGGTGAGCTGGTCGATGCGCTCGTGCAGCGCCTTTCCGAATTCCTGAACGTTGCCGCCCTTCTGCATGGCAATCGCCAGGCCGATCGCCGGTTTGCCGTCGAAGCGGAATTCCGGTGTCGCCGGATCGACGTAGCCACGGCTGATCTCGGCGATGTCGGCCAGACGATAGAAGCGATCGTTGAGTTTGAGATTGACCTCGGCCAGATCCTTCTCCGACTCGAACTGGCCCGAGGTGCGCACGGAGATCCGCTCCGGCCCCGCCTCGATCACCCCGGCCGGAGTCACTGCGTTCTGCGATTGCAGGCTCTGCACCACTTGGCGCTGGTCGATACCCAGTGCGGCGAGTTTGCGCGTGGAGAAGTTCAGGTAGATCGTTTCGTCCTGCTGGCCGACCATTTCGATCTTGCCCAGCCCCGGCACGCTGCGGATTTCGGCGCGCGCCTGTTCCACGTAATCGCGCAACTGGCGCATGGTCAGGCCATCGGCGGTGAAGGCGTAGACCGAGCCGTACACGTCACCGAACTCGTCGTTGAATCCCGGCCCCTGAATGCCCTGGGGAAACTGGCCGCGAATATCGTCGATCTTCTTGCGCACTTGGTACCAGATTTGCGGAATGTCCTCAGCGCTGGTGGTGTCGCGCAGGTACACGTACACCGTCGATTCGCCGGGGCGGGTGTAGCTTTTCACATAGTCGAGAGAATCGAGCTCTTCGAGTTTTTTCTCGATGCGGTCGGTGACCTGCTTGAGGGTTTCTTCCTGGGTCGCGCCGGGCCATTTGGTCTGGATCACCATGGTCTTGATGGTGAAGGACGGGTCTTCTTCGCGGCCGAGATTGAAGTACGAGAACACCCCCATCAGCAGCCCGACGAACATCAGGTACCACACGAAAGACTGGTGCTTGAGGGCCCATTCGGAGAGGTTGAAAGAGCCTTTCATTGACTGTCCTCGTCAAGTTTTACCGATTGTCCGGGTTTGAGACTGTTGACGCCGGCGCTGACCACGCGCTCGCCATTCTGCACGCCACCGGCCAGCACCACGCTGTTGTCGCCACGGCTGACTACGCTGACGTCGCGCGGGTTGACGGTTTTGTTCTGCGTGTCGATCACCCAGATGCGGGTTTTGCCGTCGATTTCCTGCAACGCCGTCAGCGGCAGTTCGATGCGCGGCTTGATCGCCGAGCTGAGGGTCACGCTGATCGCGGTGCCGAGGCGGAAACCGTCCGGCGTTTCCGACAGCGTCAGGCGTGCGCGGCGGGTGCGCGTGGCGCTTTGTGCCTGGGGCTCGATCTCGCGGATGATCGCCGTGGTGTTGATGCTCGGGTCGAGTTGCGCAGCCACCGAGAACACCACGTCGCTGGGCAACTGATCGACCAGCGTATCGGGCAGATCGATCACCGCTTCCTTGATGTCCGGTTGCGCCAGCGTCACCACTTGTTGCCCAGCGGTCACCACTTGCCCGGCTTCGGCGTTCCACGCGGTGACCACGGCTTTGTGATCGGAGCGCAGCTCGGTGTAGCTCAGTTGATCCTTGCTCTGGCTGACCGCCGCGCGCGCCTGATCAAGCGAGGCCTGAGTGGTTTTCAGATCGGTGTTGGCAACGTCCAGTTGTGCCTGCGCACCGACGCCGCGATCAAACAGCGCTTGCTGACGACGTGCGTTGGCCTGGGCGTTGATCAACTGCGCCTGGATCCTCGCCAGATCACCCTGGGCCGAGCGCAGTTGGTTCTGCTGGTCGGACGGATCGAGGGTGGCGAGCAAGGTGCCCTTCTGCACCTCGGCGCCGACATCGACGTTGCGACTGGCGATGCGTCCACCGACGCGGAAACCGGTGTTGCTCTCGTAACGCGCCTGAATGCTCCCGGCAAAGCGCCCGAGGCTTTCTTCGTTGAGCGCTTTGACCGTGACCGACAGTACCGGGCGTACCGGTTCCGGCGGGGTTTCCTTTTCCGAGCAGGCGCCCAGCAGCAACACCATGCACAACAGGCCGAGGCGCTTCATGGCTGCGCTCCCGGTTGCAGATCCTTGTAGGTGTTTTCGGCAATCTCGACTTTCATGCCGGGGTGCAACAGTTGCCCGCCGGCGACAATGACTTTCTCGCCGCCCTTGAGGCCTTCGCTGATGATCACTTTGCCGGTCAGGTAGCGACCGACCGTGACCGTATGCAACTGCGCTTCGCCTTTGTCATCGACCAGCCACACCGCCGGGTCGCTGATGTTTTTCGTCAGCGCCGACCAGGGCAGTTCCACCGCCGATTTGCCGGTGCCTTTGGCGGTGGCACTGACCACCGAACCGAGCTGCATGCCCGGCGGCAGCTTGTCGAGGCTGACCTTGACCTGCACGGTGCCCGATTGCGCCGACACCGATGGCGTGATCTCACGCACGGTGCCGGTGGTTTTGATCTCGGGGTTGTCGAGCAGGCTGACTACGATCGAGCGATCGGACGGCCGCTCGGCCAGCAGCGATTCATAGACATTGAACACCGCGTCGCGGTCGCCATCGCGGGCGAGGCTGAAAATCGGCGCGGTGGCCTGCACCACTTGGCCGACTTCGGCCTGGCGCTCGGTGATCACCCCGGGTGCATCGGCGATCAGCGCGGTGTAGCTGAGCTGGTCCTTGGCGTTGGCCAGCTGCGCCTGCGCCGCGCTCAATGCGCTCTGGCTGCTGCGCAGCGCGGCTTGTGCCGAATCGTATTCGCTCTGGCTGGTGTAGCCCTTGGGCAGAAGTTTTTGCTGACGCACGAAAGCGGCTGCCGCTTGCTTCACGCGGGCCTGTTCGGCGACGACCTGGGCCTGAGCGGAATCGACGTTGGTCTGCAGATCTTTCGGATCGAGTTTGGCCAGCACCTGCTTGGCCGTGACGCGGTCGCCGACATCGACCATGCGCTGGATGATCTTGCCGCCGACGCGGAATGACAGCTGGGTCTGCACCCGCGCCTGCACATCACCGGTTAGGGTCACCGCGGCGGCGTAGTTGGCCGGTTCGACCTCTTGCACAAAGACCCGTGGCAAGTATTCCTGAGCAGGTTTCTTGTCGCCGCATGCGGTGAGCAACGCCATGGCGCTCACGGCCATCAGCACTTTCAATCCGGGACCCGCCATGCACACTCCTTGGCCTTAAATGCTGCTGTCGAGACGATACGACTTCAGAGCTTAGAACAGGGTTCCACGGTTGCGGGCGCCAACACCAGATTTATCTCATTAAAGGTATGCTGCCCGCGTATCGCAGTGACCCGGAGAAGGATTTCATGCTCAACACCCTGGCGGTGGCCAATTACCGCTCGATCAACAAACTGGTGATTCCGCTCGGGCGCCTGAACCTGATTACCGGGCCCAACGGCAGCGGCAAGTCCAACCTCTATCGCGCCTTGCGCCTGCTGGCGGAAACCGCCCAGGGCGGCGTGGTCAATGCGCTGGCGCGTGAAGGCGGGCTGGACTCGACGTTCTGGGCCGGACCGGAAACCATCAGTCGACGCATGCGCAACGGTGAGGTGGCGATCGAGCCGACGGTGCGCCACGGCGTGAAAAGGTTGCGACTGGGATTCGCCGGCGAGGATTTCAGCTACGCCATCGGCCTGGGCCTGCCGGAGCCAAGCACTTCATGCTTTGCCCTCGACCCGGAGATCAAGCGTGAGTGCATCTGGGCCGGCCCGGTGTTTCGCCCGGCGAGCCTGCTGGTCGATCGCAACGGTCCGATGATCCGCGCCCGCGAAGGTCGCGCCTGGGATGTGCTGGCGCAACATACGCCGAACTTCGACAGCCTGTTCGACCAGGTCGGCAATCTGCGCAGCTCGCCAGAAGTATTCCAGATGCGCGAATTCATCCGCCGCTGGCGCTTTTATGATCACTTTCGCAGCGATGCCGACGCGCCGGTGCGTCAGCCGCAACTGGGCACTCGCACGCCGGTGCTGCACCACGACGGCCGCGATCTGGCGGCGGCCTTGCAGACGATTATCGAGATTGGCGATCCGCAGGCGTTAACAGCGGCGATCAGCGATGCGTTTCCCGGCGCGCGACTGAAAATCGCGCCGTTGGCCGGTGGACGCTTCGCTATCGAGTTTTATCAGGAAGGCTTGTTGCGGCCATTGTCGGCGGCGGAATTGTCAGACGGGACCTTGCGCTATCTGCTGCTGGTTGCGGCGTTGCTGACACCGCGACCGCCGACACTAATGGTGCTCAACGAACCGGAAACCAGCCTGCACCCGGACCTGCTGCCGGCGCTGGCAAGGCTGATCATTCGCGCTTCGGAGCAGTGTCAGGTGTGGGTGGTGTCACATGCACGGCGACTGATCTCGGCGTTGCAGGAAGACCCGGAATGCAATTGCATCGTGCTGGAGAAGACGCTGGGACAGACCGGGATTGTCGGGCAGCGGGTGCTGGATGAGCCGGCGTGGCATTGGCCAGACTAGCCCATTCGATCGTTCCCACGCTCTGCGTGGGAATGCAGCCCGTGACGCTCTGCGTCACTGGACGCGGAGCGTCCCTGGAGGCATTCCCACGCAGAGCGTGGGAACGATCAACAGGCAATCACCCCTGCCACTTGCCCCCTTCAACAATCACACTCTCGGGCCGGGTGTCATCACTCAGTTCTTTGCGCACATATTGGTCATATAGCTTGAGGAGGTACTTCTCCTCACCCAATTTGGCCAATTCGCTGTTGACCCAATCACGCAACTCGAGATTGCCCTTTTTCACTGCCGGCGCAATCGGCGCCTCGGCTCCGAGCTTTTCCTCGAGCACGCGATAGCCCGGGTTCTGCTTGGCCCAGCTGAACAGCACCAGATTGTCCTGCGCGTAAGCATCGCCACGACCATTGGCCAGGGCTTGCAGCGACTCGGAGTTTTTCTCGAACTTGAGCAGTTTCCAGTCCGGGTGGTTTTTGGTCAGCCAGATATCCGCGGTGGTGCCGGTGGTGACAATCGTGGTGCGCGTCGCCAGATCATCCAGTTTTTTCACTGAACTGCCCTGCGGCACCAGCGCCTGCACGGCCACCTTGAGGTTCGGGTTGGTGAATTCCACCGCTTCCTTGCGTTCCGGGGTGACGGTCATGTTGGCGAGGATCAGGTCGACCTTGTCGCTCTGCAAAAATGGAATGCGACTGGCCGGCTCGACGGCGACGAACTCGACCTTGTTTTCGTCGCCGAGCAGATCCTTGGCGAAGCGCCGGCCAATGTCGGTGTCGAAGCCGACGTAGCGCCCGGCCTCATCGACGAAACCGAACGGGGGCTTGTCGGTAAATACACCAACGATCAATTTGTCGCGGGCCTTGATCTTGTCCAGATAACCGGCCGGCGCGGCGCTTTCGCTGGCGACTTTCGGCTTTGGTGGCTCTTCGGTCTTACCGCAACCGGCAAGCAAGGCGAGGCTGAGCAGGGGCAGTAACAAAGCGGCAGTTTTCATAGCAGTTCCAGTTCCTTTTTCGGATTCGTTTCTGGCGATGTGGCAACGAAGGAGAACTTCTCAAGAAACTGCTGCGCGCGTGCGGTTTGCGGGTTCGTAAAGAAAATCTCGGGGGGGGATTGTTCGAGGATGCGCCCGGCATCCATGAACACGATGCGGTCGGCCACCGCGCGGGCGAAGGCCATTTCGTGAGTGACGATCAGCAGGGTCATGCCTTCGCGAGCCAGACCCTGAATGACTTGCAGCACTTCCTTGACCATTTCCGGGTCGAGGGCGGCGGTGACTTCGTCGAAGAGCATGACCCGTGGATTCATGCACAGCGAGCGAACAATGGCGATGCGTTGCTGCTGGCCGCCGGAGAGCTGACGCGGGAAAGCATCGCGCTTGTCCAGCAGGCCGACACGCTCAAGCAAGGCTTCGGCCTGCTGCTGCGCTTCGCGACGCTGACGCTTCTGCACCTTGAGCGGGCCGAGCAGCAGATTGTCGAGCACGCTCATATGCGGGAACAGGTGATAACTCTGGAACACCATGCCGATCTGCTGGCGAATTTCGCGCCAGTCAGTGGCCTTGTCCAACAGCTCTCGGTCGAGGAATTTCAGGCTGCCGCTGTGGGCCTCTTCCAGACCATTGAGGCACCGCAGCAAAGTACTTTTGCCGCAACCGCTGGGTCCGAGAATGACCACCACTTCGCCGCTCTGCACTTGCAGGTCGATGCCATCGAGCACCTGCTGCGCGCCATAGAATTTGTTGAACCCGTGATACTCGATCAGTGCGCTCATACTTGCGTCCAGCGCCGCTCCAGCACGCGCGAAGCGGCCGAGAGCGGGTAGCAGATGAAAAAGAAAAACAGGAACAGCGCACCGTAAATCAGTACCGATTCGTAGGTGCGCTCGATGATCTGCTGACCGACCTTGATCACATCTACGACGCCGATCAGGACCGCCAGGGAACTGGTCTTGATGATCCGCGTATAAACATTGATGGTCGGCGGCGTCATGCGCTTGAGCGCTTGCGGCAGCAGCACGTAGCCATAGAGTTGGGCCGCATTGAGGCCGATCGACAGCCCCGCTTCACGCTGTCCGCGCGGCAACGAATGCAGCGCACCGCGCGCTACCTCGCCAACTTCGCTGGCGCCCCACAGCGACAGCACCAGCACCGCGCACCAGAAGCTCGGCAGGCTCAGACCGAAGAAAATCGGCAGACCGAAGAACAGCAGATACAACCAGACCAGCACCGGAATTGCCCGGAACAGCTCCAGATAGATACGCAAAACCGCGTTCAACCACGTTACGTTCAAAGTGCGCAGAACACCGTAGAGCACACCGCCGATCGTGCTGATGGCGATGCTCAGAAACGAGATCGACAACGTTTGCCCGGCGCCTTTTGCCAGTTGCGGCAACGACACCCAGAGCAGTTCAAGACCCGAACTGGCCATGCTGGAGCCTCCTTTCCAGACGGCTGAGCAACAGCGACAGCGGCAAGAACAGCAGCACGCAGATCAGCGTCAGCACGGCGAGCATTTCGTAGGTTTTGTAGTAGAGCGCGATGTAGCTCTTGGTGGTGTAGAGGATTTCCGGCACCGCCACGGCCGAAACCACGGTGGTTTCCTTGAGCAGGAAGATGAAATTGGCGAACAGCGACGGCAAGCTGAGGATGCCCGCCTGCGGCAGGATCACATAGCGCAGCAACTGGCCGTGGGACAGGCCAATCGACCGCCCGGATTCCAGTTGCGCCTGGGGCACCGCATCGATGCCGGCGCGCAGCACTTCGGTGAGATAGGCGCCACCAAGGAAGGTCATGGTGATGATTGCCGCAGTGAAACCGGAAACCTGGATCCCCACCGCCGGCAACGCGAAGTAGACGAAGAACAGCTGAATCAGCAACGGCGTGTTGCGCGCCAGCTCTACGTAGAGGCCGACCAGTTTTTGCAGGTATGGCGTGCGAAACACCAGAATCGTCGCGTTGAGCAGCGCCACCAGCAGCGAAGTGGCGATCGCAATCAAACCGACCTGCAGAGTCACGCCGACGGCTTTGAGAAAAGCCGGCAGAGTGCTGAGGATAAAGGCGTAGTCGAAAGTCATGAAGCGTCCTGACGCTGCTTGGTAAGCGGCGATGATGCAATTCATGGACGGCGGATGGCCGTCCGGCAGGCACTGACTTTATAGGTATAAAAACCATAATTTAAATACCTTTAAAGCATATTGATATCACCCAAAAAACTATCCTGTGGATTTGCCGGGAAGGAATAAGACGGCTATTTTTCTTTGCGCTGTAGGACGGATCTTTTTTCCACGAAAGACCTCCAAGGAACCACAGCTTTTGGCCAGACTCTCCGGCCCATTCACCACAAGGAAGAACAACATGGACGTAAAAGTGCCGCAGCGGCTGGATCCGCAGGACATCGTGAAATTGCTGGTGGCGTTGAGACGGGCGTTGAAGACCACAGCGTAAATCAAAAGCCCCTCACCCCAGCCCTCTCCCGGAGGGAGAGGGGGCCGACCGAGGTGTCTCGCGTTGTACATCGACCTGGAAGATCTTGGCGATTATGGCTTGGCTGGGCTTCAGCGATGCTGGATTCAGAGCGATACGTTCAGGTCGGCGTATCTCTCGAATATCCCCGTATCGGTTCCCTCTCCCTCTGGGAGAGGGTTAGGGTGAGGGGCTTTTTAACGCACACACAAAAACGCCGATGACCATCAAGGCCATCGGCGTTTTTGCATCTGAAGCAGATTCACTCAAGTCAGATCAGAACGCCGGCAACACCGCGCCGCTGTACTTCTTCTCGATGAACGCTTTGACTTCCGGGCTGGTCAGGGCCTTGGCCAGTTTCTGGATCGCGTCGCTGTTCTTGTTGTCCTCACGGGCAACCAGGAAGTTCACGTACGGCGAGTCAGCACCTTCGATCACCAGCGCGTCTTTCTGCGGATTCAGCTTGGCTTCCAGCGCGTAGTTGGTGTTGATCATGTCCAGATCAACTTCCTTCAGCACGCGCGGCAGCAGGGCCGATTCCAGTTCCTTGAACTTGAAGTTGTGCGGGTTCTTGGCGATGTCTTTCGGCGTTGCCAGAGCGTTTTTCGGATCTTTCAGTTCAATCAGGCCGGCCTTCTGCAGCAGGATCAGGGCGCGGCCGCTGTTGCTGCCTTCGTTGGGGATGGCGATGGTCGCGCCGTCCGGCAGTTCAGCCAGAGTCTTGTACTTGCTCGAGTAACCACCGAACGGTTCAACGTGAACGCCCTGCACGGTCACCAGGTACTTGGATTTGTCATCCTTGTATTTACCCTGGTTGAAGCTGTTCAGGTACGGCAGGGTCTGGAAGTAGTTGGCGTCCAGACGCTTCTCGCCGACCTGTACGTTCGGTTGCACATAGTCGGTGAAAACCTTGATTTCCAGATCCACGCCCTCTTTGGCCAGGGTCGGTTTGATCAGCTCAAGGATTTCAGCGTGGGGCACCGGCGTTGCGGCAACTACCAGTTTCTCGCCGGCGTTGGCGAAAGAAGCCGTCAGAGCAGCCGCCAATGCGGTAAACAACAGAACCTTTTTCATGCAGTGTCCTTATCGAAAATCACGGTCGTCATCGACGACGGCATTTAATACGTGTGCCAGTGAAGTGATATCGCTGGCGTGAGGCGGACAATACCCGGATTTTTTATTCCCGGACAATAACGTTTATTCAGCTTCATATTCCATTTTGTTCATGTTGAAGAAAACGCTCACACCGCCTCGCTCAAGCGAATCAGCCAGTCTTTCAAGGCCTTACGCTCTGCACTGCTACCACCTATATGGGTCTGCCTGACCAGACGTTCGATCTGAACCTGCGGCGCAGACGCGTCAGGCAGGTTCAGATGTTCCGGCAGGATTTCGTCGCCGGTGCTGACCAGCAGGGCAAAGTGGATGACGTTTTCCAGTTCGCGAGTGTTGCCCGGCCAGCTGTGTTGTTCGAGCACATGTTGCGCGGCTTCGCTGATCAGCGGCACGGGCAAGTCGAGACGCTGGCTGTAGATGCCAAGGAAATACTCGGCCAGCGAGAGGATGTCGCCGGTGCGCGCGCGCAACGCCGGCAGCTCCAGATGACCCTCGCTGAGGTAGTGATAGAGCCGCTCGTGGAATTTTCCGGCGTCCACGGCCTGGGCCAGATCGATGCTGGTCGCCGCAACCAGGCGCACATCCACCGGGCTCGGCTGATGCGCACCGACGCGGGTGACTTCGTGGTTTTCCAATGCCGCGAGCAACTTGATCTGGATGGGCAGCGGCAGATCGCCGATCTCATCCAGGTACAAGGTGCCGCCGTTGGCCGAACCGAACCAGCCGGCGCGGCTGCTGGCCGAACCGCTGTAGCTGCCGGCGGCGTAGCCGAACAGCTCGGCGTCGGCGTAAGTCGGGCTGATCGCGCCGCAGTTCACCGAAACGAACAGCCCGCTGCGATCACTGGCGCGGTGGATATGCCGGGCGAGCAGCTCTTTACCGGTGCCAGTCTCACCGCGAATCAACACTGAAATCGCACGTGGAGCCAGCTGCTCCAACTCCTCGCGCAATTGCCGCGAACGCGGGTCGACAAACACCAGCGCCTTGGCGCGAATGCTCAGGGGGCTTTTTTCCGCATCGGGAAAGGTCAGCAAGGGCTGACCGAAGGTTTCGAGACTCATGGCAGGCTCCCGCCCAAAACCGCCAGCCGACGGGGGCGTTGAATAGTAAGGTCAGGCGCGACGGCGGGCGTGATGTTCCAGACGGTTTTGCAGGCGATAGAGATAGGCAAATCCCTGCTCCCAACGCTGATGCCCGGACTTGACGTTGATGTGCCCGGCCCCGGCGAGAATCCCCGCCTCCGCGCCCCAGTTGCGCGCCAGTTCCAATGCGCGCGGCGCACTGACGGCGGCGTCGTTGTCGGAGCTGACGACCTGACTGGGAAACGGCAAAAGATCGGTCGGAATCGGTGCGAAGTTGCGCAGTGCCGGCGCACAGGCAGGACGCTCGACGTCGGCCGGCGCAACCAGCAATGCCCCACGCACCTGACGCAGGTATTGCAAGGGCGCTGTCGCCGCCCAGTGGGCAACGGTGATGCAACCGAGGCTGTGAGCGATGAGAATGACCGGCGTGCTGTCGGCGGCAATCGCTTCGGCCAGCGCGGCGACCCAGTCCTCACGGCGCGGCGTCAGCCAATCGGCCTGCTCGACCCGCGCGCTGTTTGGCAGGCTGTTCTGCCAATGGCTTTGCCAATGATCTTCTGGCGATCCTTGCCAGCCCGGCACAATCAGGTAGCGGATTGATTCGTTGCGCATGGGGAGCTCTCCTGCGTCGTGTCTGTTCCGGGTCGAGTATAGGGAGCGGAGTTATATTGGTTAAGGAATAAGAAGCTATTTATTAAGACCTGTATCGAATATGTGATTTGTGTAGGGCATAAGATTCCTCCCCCTCACCCCAACCCTCTCCCCCAAGGGGGCGAGGGGGGAAAGGGAGCCGATCTTCAGGTTCTTCAAATCTTGAGTTCGATTGGATTTCTCATATCGATGTATAGCCGCCAGACACCCCGGTCAGTCCCCTCTCCCTCCGGGAGAGGGCTAGGGTGAGGGGCTTTTTCAAAAACCGAACGCAAAAAAAGGGCCGCACCCTGCCAAGGAGACGGCCCCGGAAAAACGAAAATCTGTTACCGCGCAGTAATCACCGACAACTTGGTAATCCCCGCCCGTTCGATCGAAGCCATGGCTCGCGCCACTTCGCCGTAATTCACCCCATCATCGGCCTGCAATTGCACGCGCACCTCCGGGTCCTTGGCTTTGGCCGACTTGAGGTTGAATTCGAGTAAGTCGGGCTGAATCTCGTCCTTGTTGATAAACAGCTTGCCGGCGCCGTCGATGCTCACCACCAGCGGATCCTTCTGCTCGACCGGTGCCACCGCTTCGGTCTTCGGCAGGTTGATCGGGATCGCGTTGGTCAGCAGCGGCGCGGTGACGATAAACACCACCAGCAGCACCAGCATCACGTCTACCAGCGGCGTCACGTTGATTTCGCTGAGCACCTCATCCGTGTCTTGCGTGGAGAAGGCCATATCAGGAGGCCTCCTTCACTTTTGCCGCGTTGCCCGACGTTGCCACTTTGTGTGCGGTCGAGTGGATCAGCACGCGGAACGCGCTCTTCTGCGCCAGGCTGTAGAAGTCGTGGGCGAAGTCATCGAGATCCGCCGCGGTCAATTTCAGACGGCGCAGAAAGTAGTTGTAAACCAGCACCGCCGGCACCGCGACGGCGATACCCACGCCGGTCGCGACGAGTGCCGCACCAATCGGCCCGGCCACGGTTTCCAGGCTCGCCGAACCGGCGGCGCTGATGCCTTTCAAGGCCTCCATGATTCCCCACACCGTGCCAAACAGACCAATGAACGGCGAGGTGCTGCCGATACTCGCGACAACCGCCAGACCGGTTTCCAGCGAACGCCGTTCGCGGACGATCTGCTGGCGCAAGGCACGCTCGAGGCGATCCTGATGGTTGATCGCCTGGCTCAGATCATTCGCCTGCGGCGCCTCGCCCACCTGGATCGCTGCATAGCCAGCCTGCGCCACTCGCGCTGCGGCGCCGGGCTGGGTTTCGCTCAACTCGGCGGCGGCATCCAGGCTCGACGCCGCCCAGAAACGCTTATGAAAGCGCCGATCCTGCGCTTTCAAACGACCGAACTGCACAGCCTTGAGCAACGCCAGGCCCCAAGTGGCGACGGAAAAACCCACCAGCAGCCAGATCACCGCGCTTTCGATGGATTCCAGTGGAGATGCCAGTAACGTCATGATGTGTTCCCTCGTATAAACATTTCGCGCGAATTTGGTTTCGGTTTAATGAATCTTGAAATCGATGGGCACGCTGACCCAGCCGTCCTGGGCGACATCACCCTGCTTGGCCGGGACGAAACTCCAGCGCTTGACGGCATTCAGCGCCGCATCGTCGAGCTGTTGCCGACCACTGCTTTTGGCAATCTGAATCTCGCCCGGTTTGCCGCTGGCCAACACATGCACCCGTAACAACACCGTGCCTTCCCAACCGCGCCGCTGGGCCAGCGACGGATATTCCGGCGCCGGGTTTTTCAGGTATGCCGCATTGGCTGAAGCCGGGGTAACGGGCGCAGGTGCCGGTGGCGCGGGGGGCGCTGGCGCTGCGACCGGGGCTGCCGGTTTCGTTGGCGCTGGCGGCTGCTCTACCGGCTTCGGCGCGGGTTTGGGCGGCAGTTTCACCACCGGTTTGGGTTTGGCGATCGGCTTGGGCGGCGGCGGTTTCACCGCCAACTCGTCCTCCACTGGCGGTGGTGGCTCGACCACGTGCGCCGGTGGTGGCGGCGCAACAACCGGCGGCGCGGGCGGAGCCGGGCGTGAAAACTCGATGGTCATCGGCGGAATTTCCGGCGGTACCACCGGCAGCACCGGCGTCGGTTTCTGGCTGACCCAATAAATCACTGCACCGTGCACGATCAACGCGAGCACACCGAGCAGAAGGGTTTCGCGCCGACTCAAAATGCCCTTGGGCGCACGCTGCA
This sequence comes from Pseudomonas sp. Sample_14, assembly GCF_004307515.1. NCBI lineage: Bacteria > Pseudomonadati > Pseudomonadota > Gammaproteobacteria > Pseudomonadales > Pseudomonadaceae > Pseudomonas > Pseudomonas sp. Sample_14. The sequence continues at coordinate 156,051 of NZ_RCOC01000093.1, forward strand.
AACGCAACTGTCCCAACGGCACACGGTGCGGCCGGCCAAGATCGACCAGTTCGCCACTCGGCGTGTGCCGCCACAACAATTCCCCTGCGCTGGCGGCGGTCTGGACATTGCCCATTGTTCAACTCCCTGCGGTCTCTTTCGTTCTACGAGCCAAAGCGATCGACCCGCCATTCTTGAAGCCCCCACGGCGTAGTCGATGGGGCAATCATTGGCTGTGGACGCTTATCACCGAAAGCAATCTTTAACGTTAAGCATAGGCCTTCAAGGAATATACAAATCATCCGTTTTTACCGAAGCCGCGCACTACAAGGGCTGCAGCGATCTGCCATAAACGCCATGCTTTTACGGCATGAAAAGTATTCGGCTACGGCATCCGTTAACGCCTTGAAAGGCTGTTTTTGGTTCGCTGATTGCCGACGTCATGCGCCATTGCCGTCGTCGCTGTCGATCAGCTGCGTCTGCTTGCCGGCGCCGCTGAGGACTGGTTGAACGGCCATGTCCAGATCAGCGCCTTGATAGCCCGATCAGAAGTCGTAGCGTCCTGTAACACCCAGGGTCCGTGGCGTGCCGAGCAGGCCTTCATAGCCGCCGTTACCGCCGGTCCACAGGGTCGTGTAGTAGGTTTTGTCGAAGGCGTTTTTCAGCCACAGCGAGACATCCCACTGGCCCTGATTGAAATCGCCGCGCAGGCCGGTGGAAAGGTTGACCACCGCGTAACTGGGGATCTGCCCGTAATCGGAATCCTCGACCGTGCCCACCGCTTTGGAGCGGAACGCGTAGCTGCCGGTGACGTAGGGTTCGAAGCCGTTAGCCAGATTCCATTTGTATTCGCCGTTGGCGTTGCCGATCCATTTCGACGCGCCGACGACTTGATGGCCGCTGAGATCGCAGGAGGCCGGTGCACCCGGGGCCTGGCTGACTTCCGGCGGGCACGGTGCATCCTTGTACGAGAGGTAGCTGACGTCGTTGTACGAACCGTTGAAGTTCAGCGTCAGGCCACGCAACGGCACCACGGTGCTTTCGAACTCGATGCCGCGCGAGCGCACCGAGCCTGCGTTGGTCAGGTATTGCACGCGGTTGGCGGCGTCGTAGGCATTGGTCTGGTAGGCGTTGACCTGGGTCCAGAATACGTTGGCGTTGAGTTGCAGGCGGCGATCCCACAGGGTGCTTTTGAAACCGAGTTCGGCGTTGTTGGCGCGCTCGGTGCCGATCAATAACGAGTCGGCGCCAGCGGTAGGTGCGGAGCCGACCGCGAGGTTGACCCCGCCGGATTTCTCGCCGTGGGACAGCGTGGCGTAACCGAGCACGTCGTCGGTGATGCGATAGCTCAGGTTGAGCAGTCCCGAGGGGCTGGAGCTGTACTGATTCAAGTCTCCGGAATCGTAGACGCCGGCACGCCCCCGACGCGCATTGGCTGCCGCACCCGCCACCGCCACGCCACCGAGCGGCGCGTTGCGGCTGACCGAGGCGTTTTTTTCCTCGTAGGTGCCACGCACCCCGGCGGTGAAATCCAGGCGTTCGCTCAGGTGCCAGGTGCCTTGGGCAAACAGGGCGAAACTGTCGGTCTGGATATGGCCGTTGCCGACGCTGGTGACGTTGGCCAGGCTGCCCGCCGGTGTGCCATTCCAGATGTCGGCCTGCGGGCCGTAATAGGAGAAGGATTTGTTGTCCAGATCCGAGCCGAAATAGTAGGCGCCGACCACATAATCGAAGAACTCATCCTTGGGCGAGGCCAGGCGAAATTCCTGTGAGTACTGTTTGTCTTCCACCGACACGCCGGCGTTGTAGCTGGCCGGCACGTTGAGGCCATCGTCGTTGCGCGGGGTGAAATTCCAGAAACGATAAGAGCTGACCGACGTCAGGGTGAAGTCGCTCGGCAACGTCCAGTTGGCTTCCACTGAAGTGCCACCCTGATGCACGGTGACGTGCTGGTCGTTATCGAGATTGACCTTGCGATGCCGGCCGTTGACCAGCGTCGCCCCGGCCGCACTGGCCCGCGATTCATACAGATTGACGCCGTTGATGGTCGGCCCGGTGTTGTACAACACGCGGGTGCCGGCGCTGGAATCTTCTTCGTTGTAATCGCCGATCCAGCGCAGATTGAAATCTTCATTGGGCTTGAACAACAGCTGCGCGCGGAAGCCCTCGCGCGAACCACCGTTGAGGTCGTGGCCGTCGTATTCGTTCTTGATGTCACCGTCGCTGCGCGTGCGATACGCCGAGAAGCGCCCGGCCAGTTGATCGTTGAGCGGCCCGGAAATCGTGCCCTTGGTCTGGAAGTAACCGTCTTCGCCGACCGAGGTTTCGATACTGCGTTCCGGTGTGAAACTGGGGGCGCGGGTGCTGATGTTGATGACCCCGGCGGTGGTGTTCTTGCCGAACAGCGTGCCCTGCGGACCGCGCAAGACCTCGAGCTGTTCGATGTCCATCAGGTCGAACACCGCCATCCCCGGACGGCCCAGATAAACGTTGTCGATGTACAGGCCAACGCTGCCTTCCAGGCCATCACTGGCCGGGTTGTTACCGAGGCCACGGATCGACACGCTGGACTGGCGCGCATGCATGTAAGCGACGTTGACGCTGGGCACCAGTTGCTGCAAGTCCTGAATCCGGTAAACCCGTTGCGTCTCCAGATTCTGCCCACTGACCACGCTCATTGGCGTCGGCACGTCTTGCGAACTTTCTTCGCGGCGGCGGGTGGTGACGGTCACGGTTTCCAGCTGCGAACCGTTGGCCGCCGCTGTGCCTGCGGGGACGGGCGGAGGGGTTTCGGCTTCGGCGGCATAGCCGTGAGTCCAGCTGGCGCTGCCTGCCAGCAACAGCGCCAAAGGCAGGCGTTTGAGCCGTCGGGGAGATGGGGGTAACGCGAGATTCAACGGACTCATGGCGCGGCTCCTGGTCAAAAAACACACAGACATATTCACTGCTGCATATTCTTTTCGGTTATTTATTTATGGATTTACAAATATTTACTGCATAAGAGATTGCCTTTATAAGGAGTCGACCTAATGCATATCCAATGCATTTCCCGGATATTTTTTATGTGAAAAATGCATATCGACTTGCGCCAATTGCGTCACTTCATCGCTCTGGTTGAGCAACGCAGCTTTGTCGCTGGCGCGCAGGCGGTGAACCTGTCGCAGTCGGCATTCAGCCGCAGCATCCAAGCACTGGAACACAGCGTCGGCTGCCAGTTGGTCGACCGTGGGCGCAAGGAATTGCCGCCGACCAAACAGGGCCATGTGCTGCTCGAACATGCGCGGCGACTGGTCAGCGGTGCGCAGCAGATGGCCAATGAGATCAGCCAGTTCAATGGCCTCGAGGCCGGGGAATTGCGCTTTGGTTGCGGGCCGGCGCCAGCCGCCGGATTGATCCCGCGCGCGATCGGCGCATTCATCGGTCGCTACCCGAAAGCGCGCGTACAGTTTCTGGTCGATGACTGGCAGAGCCTGAGCAAACGCCTGCTCAGCGAAGAGTTCGAATTCTTCGTCGCCGATACCCGACAATTCGAGGCCGACCCGGATTACCTGACCCACCGCCTGCGAGCGCGCAAATGGCATTTCTGCTGCCGCGCCGGGCATCCGCTGACGGCGTTCGAACGCATCACCGCCGAGCAATTGCTGAGTTATCCACTGGCGGCCAGCATCCGCCCGCCGAACCTGCGCAAGGTCATCGTCGACCTCAGCGGTCGTCCGGATTTCACCCCGAATGTGGAATGTGAAAACGGTTCGACGCTGTTGAGCGTGGTGCTGCGTTCGGAGGCGATCGGAATTGTCGGCGCGTATTCCGATGCGCTGCATCTGGCCAAGGGTGAGCTGGTCTGTTTGAAGATCGAAGGCCTGGCCGATGATCTGGAGGAGCTGTACACCCGCTACGGCATTGTCAGCCGCGCCGGGTATCGGCTGTCGCCGCTGGCCGAAGCGATGATTGAGCAGATCAAAGTGGTTGATGCGGAGGATGAGGAGGTGTGTTCGCTGGAGAATTTTGCTGTCTGAGCTGGCCCCTTCGCGAGCAGGCTCGCTCCCACAGGAATACGCATTTCAAATGTGGGAGCGAGCCTGCTCGCGAAGAGGCTGATGCAATCGCTGCATAAAAACCATTCCCCAAATGCGCTTGCCGAACACCCTCACCGACAGCGAAAACCCTCACCTGTCCCACTGACCGGTGAACTCCATGCCCACCCCATCCAACCCCGTGCGCAACGTGCTGTACATCATGTGCGATCAACTGCGCCGCGATTACCTGTCCTGCTACGGCCACCCGCATCTGCATACACCGAATATCGATCGCCTCGCCGCTCAAGGGGTGCGTTTCAGCCGTGCCTATACCCAAGGCACGATTTGCGGTCCTTCAAGGATGTCGGCCTACACCGGGCGCTATGTCAGCAGCCATCAAGTGGCCTGGAACGCGGTGCCGTTGCCGCTGGATGAATTGACGATCGGCGATTACCTGCGACCTCACGGCATCCGCACCGCGCTGGTCGGCAAGACCCATGCGACGGCCAATGTCGACGCCTTGCAGCGTCTGGCGATCAACCCGCAAAGCGCGCAAGCCGAGTTGCTCAATGAGGTCGGCTTCGAACCGTACCTGCGCCACGACGGTATCTACCCCGACGATCCGTCATTCGACGACAAGCGCGAATCCGCGCCCTATACCCAATACCTGCGCGCGCAGGGCTTCGATGGCAAGAATCCCTGGCACGACTGGGCGAATGCCGCCGAAGGCGAGAACGGTGAAATCCTCAGCGGCTGGAAAATGCGTCATGCGAATTTGCCAGCACGAATTCCCGAGCAACACTCAGAGACTGTCTACACTACAAATCGCGCCATCGACTTCATCACCGAGCAAGGCGAGAAATCCTGGTGTTTACACCTCTCGTACATCAAACCGCATTGGCCTTACATCGTACCGGCACCGTACCACGCCTCGTACAGTACGAAATCGATTCTTCAACCGGTCCGCGCGGCGCCCTCCGTAGCCAGCAAACACCCCGTATACATTGCCTTTCGCCAGCATGAGGAAAGCCTCAACTTTTCCCGCGATTCAGTACGATTGACTGTCATCCCCACGTACATGGGCCTGATCAAGCAAGTGGATGATCAGTTGGGGCGGCTGTTCGATTTTCTGCAGAACAACGGCCGTTGGGATGACACGTTGATCGTGTTCACTAGCGATCACGGCGATTTCCTTGGCGATCATTGGCTCGGTGAGAAGGAGTTTTTGCTCGAGCAGGCGGTGGGCGTGCCGTTGATCGTGCGCGACCCTCGGGCGGCGGCGGATGTCACTCGTGGTACTGTCGATGAGCGGCTGGCGGAAACCATCGATGCGCTGCCGACGTTTCTTCAAGCGTTGGGATTAGCGGGCGCGGAACACCGGCTGGAAGGGCGTTCATTGATCCCGCTGCTGCACGGGGAAAATCCCGATTGGCGCCGCTATGCAATCAGCGAATACGACTACGCCTTTCAGTCCCCGGCACGCGAGCGACTCGGCCAGCCGATCGACCGGTGCCGCATGACCATGGTCCGCAGCGAGCGCTGGAAATACGTGGCGTACGACGGGTTTAGACCGCAGTTGTTTGATCTGTTGAATGATCCGCAGGAGCTGAATGATCTGGGTGAGGACCCGGCGTACGCGGCGGTGCGCGAGGAGCATGCGGGGTATCTGTTTGAGTGGATGCGTGGATTGAAGCGGCGGACGACGATCAGCCATCCGGAGATCGATTTGCGCGGGCAGCGGTTTCGTTATGGTGAGCCGGAAACCGAGAAGGTTGTTCAGATTGGTGTGTGGTAGCTGTGATCAAATGATCATTCCCACGCTCCGCGTGGGAACGCAGCCCGGGACGCTCCGCGTCCCAAAACCGGACGCAGAGCGTCCGTTGAGGCATTCCCACGCAGAGCGTGGGAACGATCAATGTGGGAGCGAGCCTGCTCGCGAAGAGGCCAATCAGACGCCGACGATATCCGGACCTTTGATGGTCTGACTTCGCTGCCCACTCACCCCCACTGGCACCTCGCCCTTGAGCGTCACCCGGCGCACCACGCGATCCTGGGTGCCGTAATCATCAATCGCGTAATGCTGCGTCGAGCGGTTGTCCCAGATCGCCACATCTCCAGCCTGCCAGCGCCAGCGCACGGTGTTTTCCTGGCGGATCACATGGCTCTGCAGCAAACCGAACAGGTGTGCCGAATCTGCCTGTGAATAACCTTTGATGCGTTTGACGAAATGCCCCAGCAGCAAGCTCTTCTCGCCGCTGATCGGGTGCACGCGCACCACCGGGTGCTCGGTTTCGTAGACAGTCGAGGTGAAGACTTTGCGATAGCGCTCCAGCTTCTCTGCCGAGACGTCCGGCTTCGCACCGGCGTAGTCGTACTCGTTGCTGTGCACAGCGGTCAGTTTGTCGGCCAGCTCACGCAGCTCGCTCGGCAAGCCGCTGTATGCCGTTGCGGTGTTGGCCCACAGCGTATCGCCGCCGAAGGCCGGGGCGACCACCGAGCGCAGGATCGAGGCTTTCGGGTAAGCGTCGACGAAAGTCACGTCGGTGTGCCAGGAGTTGGCGCGCTGACCTTCGGCGCCGTCCAGCTCGAGCAGGTAACGGGTGCCTTCGCGCGATGGCACGGTCGGGTGTGCCACCGGTTCGCCAAGCAGATGGGCGAAGGCTTCCTGACGCTGATCGTCGAGTTGCGTCTGCTCGCGGAAGAACAGCACTTTGTATTCGACCAAGGCTTGCTGGATGGCTTCGACAGTGGCGGCGTCCAGCTCACCGGACAGATGCACGCCGCGGATTTCGGCACCGATACGACCGGCTACCGGGTGAATTTCCAGCGCGTGAGAAACGGGTTTTACGGCGAGTGCAGCATTGCTCATGGGAAGACCCTCATCGACGGTTTGCGGTTTTGGCGGCAGCGAAACAACGCTCTATCTATATTCCATTTATATCTAATAGGTATTCACATGCTTCGTTGACGGAATAAGAGCTTGCATTTAAAACCTCAAGCAACCCTCGTCGCAAATGCCTTCGAGCTATTTTTAGGATGCCGGAAAAGCATATGGATCTTCGCCAGTTGCGCTACTTCATCGCCCTCAACGAACACCGCAGTTTTGTCCGTGCGGCCGACGCCATGGGCATCACTCAACCGGCGTTCAGCCGCAGCATTCAGGGGCTGGAGCAGGAGTTCGGTTGCGTGCTGGTCGATCGCGGCAACAAGGATCTGCGCCCCACGCCCGAGGGCCAGGTGGTGCTGCAACACGCCTTGAGCCTGGTGCAGGGCGCAGCGTTGCTCAGCGCTGAAGTGACGCAAATGACCAAGCTCGACGCCGGCGAAGTGCATTTTGGTTGCGGGCCGGCGCCGGCGGTGAAACTGGTGCCGGACGCGGTGGCGCAATTCATCAATGCGCACCCGAAAGTGCGCACCTGTTTTCAGGTTGATAACTGGGAAAAACTGAGCCGCGCGCTGAGCCGCGAAGAGATCGAATTCTTCATCGCCGACATCCGTCATTTCGAGTCCGATCCGAATTTCCAGACGCAACCGCTGACGCCCAAGCGCGGGGTATTTTTCTGCCGGCCGGGGCATCCGTTGCTGGCCAAGGAAAGCCTGTCGACCAACGACATGTTCGACTACCCGCTGGCCGCCACCCTGATCCCGCCGGGCATTCGCAAGCTGCTGGCGAATCTCAGCGGGCGCATCGATTTCTCGCCGACCATCGAGATCGAGCACTTTCCGGCACTGGTCAAAGTGGTGCTGCAATCCAATGCAATCGGCGTCGGCACGGAGGAGGCGTTTATTGAGGATGTCGCCAAGGGTTCGCTGGTGCTGTTGCACTGGCGCAACCTGCCGCAGAACCTCGAAAGCATGAACGCCCGCTGCGGCATCGTCAGCCGCACCGGATTCCGGTTGTCGCCGGCGGCGAGGGCAATGATCGAGACGTTGGTCGCGGTGGATAGGCAGGACGTCAGCGTCGCTGTCTGAAAAACCTTCGTGGCACACGCCGATCGTTCCCACGCTCTGCGTGGGAATGAATCCCGTGACGCTCTGCGTCACAAAGGACGCGGAGCGTCCTCGGCTGCATTCCCACGCGGAGCGTGGGAACGATCTGGAAGCTAAAGCCTGGCTGCAGAAAGCTCTGGCGCCACCCAATCGCTGACCTTGAACGGCTTGCGAATCAGCTTCTGCTGCGCCGCCAGGTCGACCTTGTCCTGCAGGCCGCTCAAGAACACCGGATCCAGTGTCGACGGGAAAATCTCGCTGAGATTCTGATCCTTCAGATCCTGAGCCAGAATCACCGGCGGATAACTGGCCAGCCCTGATACCAGCTGCACATACGCATCCTTGTTGCTGTCCTGCGTCAGCCACTCGACCGCTTGCTGCTGCGCCTTGAGCAGTTTCGCAATGACCTCAGGATGGGCGTCGACAAACTTGCCATTACCCAGCAACACCGCCTGCACGCTGCCAGCGCCGCCAAGGTCCTTGGTATTGAGCGGCAATTCCGCCAGGCCTTTGGCTTGCAAGGCACTCAGCGCGGAGCTGCCCCACGAGGCATCGATCTGCTTGGCCGCGAGCGCCGAGACCGCCGCGTTGAAATCCAGATTGATGACCTTCAGATCCTTCTCGCTCAGGCCCTGACTGGCCAGCGCCGCATCGAACGACAGTTGCGTTGCCGTTCCGCGAAAGATCGCCACGCGTTTGCCCTTGAGATCCTGCAGGGTCTTGATTCCCGAGCCGGGCACCACGCCGAGGTATTGCTTGACCCCACGCGCCGTGGCGCTGAGCAGGCGCGTGTCCAGACCATTGGATTTGCCGATGATCGCGGCGAGATCGCCGAGATAGGCCAGATCAACCTGGCCATTGGCAAACGCCTCATTGATCACCGGCCCGGCGCCCTTGAAGAAACTCCACTGGATCTTGATGCCCTGCTCGGCGAAGGCCTTTTCGAAGATCCGCTGATCGCGCAGCACATCGACGATGCCGCCGCCGCTGTGTTGAGTGCCGGCGCTGAGGTCGGGCACGGCGATGCGGATTTCCTTGAGTTCTTCGGCTTGGGCGCCAAGCGCAAGAAAGCCTGCAAGCGCCGGGGCGGCCAGCAGGCTGATGATTCGTTTGAAGGGAAGGTTCATGGGTGCGGCTCCTTGATCGCTGAGGAGCCGAAAGTAGGCTGGATGCATACCTTCACTTAAATACTATAAATGCACATTTTTATATCCATATGACCTAAGTGAGGGCGTGTGCGGCTTGCAGCGCGATATGCATTAACAGCATCGAAAATATTCTTCGAATGCATTGGATGCGCGCAAGCAGGCAAGCCTTAAATGGATTCGCTTATCTCCCGATAGCATCTAACGCAAGTTTGTTAGATCAGTTTCATATATGACGAAACCCAGCGTGGGAGCGAGCCTGCTCGCGAAGAGGCAATGCCAGCCGCCATCAATGCTGTCTTAAACAGCCATTTCGCGAGCAGGCTCGCTGCCACATGAAAAGCGGTTCGCCATGCAACCCGACAACGGAGGTCACCCATGGCCCGTCAATCTCTGCTCAGCCTGCCGCTGGCCGCGCCGCCGCTGAAAAGCCGTCGCACCTGGCCGAGCCTGAATCAACGCCTGTTGCCCTGGCTGTTGCCCGTCAGCCTGTTCGTCCTGTGGTGGCTGGCCGCGCGCAATCAGTGGATGAGCGAGCAGATCCTGCCGGCGCCATCGCTGGTGTGGAGCAGCGCTGTGGAACTGGCCCAAGGCGAGTTGTGGAGTCATTTGTGGATCAGCCTGCAACGGTTGTTCTGGGGCTTGTTGGCAGGCGTTTCGACCGGCGCGGTGCTTGGCGCCGCACTGGGCTTCAGTCGACGTCTGGAGCGCCTGGTTTTTCCGACATTCGCCGGATTGGCGCAGGTGCCGACGCTGGCGTGGATTCCGCTGTTCATGGTGTTTTTCGGCATCGGCGAACTGCTGAAACTGATGGTGCTGATCAAGGCCATTGTGGTGCCGGTGACCTTGCACACACTGGTTGGTGTGCGCGATGCACAACCGAAACTGCGCGAAGCCGCCGCCGTGTTGCGCCTGCCGCCGCGCTTGCTGATTTGGCGCTTGGTGCTTCCCGCTGCGCTGCCGGCGTTCATGGCCGGCGTGCGCTTGGCACTCGCTGCCGGCTGGACCTCGTTGCTGGCGGTCGAGCTGCTGGCCTCCAGCGAAGGCATCGGCTATCTGATGGTCTGGGCGCGGCAGTTGTTCATGCTCGACATCGTGTTCGTGTGCATCGTGGTCATCGGTCTGATCGGCGTGGCGATGGATCGCGGCATCGGCCTGCTCGACCGCAAACTGGTGCACTGGCCGCACCCGGCCACCGCGCACATCACACGCGGCCCGCGCTATCAGGGCTGGCAACGCCTGCAACCGTGGCTGTTGCCGCTGGGCTTGTTGGCGCTCTGGCAACACGCCAATGATCAGCACTGGGTCGACGCGAATATTCTGATCAGCCCTGCGGCTGTGCTGAGCACGACATGGGACGGACTGCTCGACGGTACGCTGGTCAACGGCATGGCGCTGAGCCTGAGCCGCACCCTGGGCGGCTTGCTGATCGGTGGCGGCCTCGGTTTCGCCCTGGGCTTGCTCCTCGGCCTGTCACGTCTCAGCGACCGCCTGCTCGGCCCGACACTCGCCGCACTGCGCCAGATTGCGATTTTCGCCTGGGTGCCGCTGCTCACCGCGTGGTTCGGTCTCGGCGAACTGGCCAAGTGGGTGTTCGTCGCTCTCGCCGCCTTCTTCCCGCTGTTCATCGCCACCCAGCGCACCGTCGCCAACCTCTCGCCGCAACTCAACGAAGCCGCGCAAGTGCTGCGCCTCGGCCTCGGCCAGCGCCTGCGTCGACTGGTCCTGCCCGGTGCTGCGCCGGGGATCTTCGCCGGGCTGCGATTGAGCCTGATCTACGCCTGGCTCGGCACCATCGGCGCTGAATATTTCATGCCGTCCAATGGCGGCATCGGCAGCCAGATGATCGGCGCACAACAGCTGCTGCGCATGGATCTGATCATGGCCGGCATGCTGCTGGTCGGCCTCACCGGCGCCCTGCTCAACCTGATCGGCCAACGCCTGGAAATTCGCGCGACCCGCTGGAGACACGCATGAACGCACCAATTGTCAGCTTCAACCACGTAGGCAAATCCTTCGCCGTCAACGGTTTCGAACTGGAGGCGATTCGCGAATTCAACCTGGACATTGCCGAGGGCGAATTCGTCGCCATCGTCGGCTCCAGCGGCTGCGGCAAATCCACATTGCTGCGTTTGCTGGTCGGCCTCGACACCGAGTTTCGCGGGCACATCAGTGTCGATGGCAAGGCCGTCAGCGGCATCGGCGGCGAGCGCGGCATCGTCTTTCAGGAACATCGTCTGTTCCCGTGGCTGACAGTCGCCGACAACATCGGCCTGGGCCTGGTCAATGAACCGCTGAGCGGGGCGCAGAAACAACAACGCATCAAGGATTTCATCGAACTGGTCGGCCTCAGTGATTTCACCGAGGCCTATCCGCATCAACTCTCCGGCGGCATGGCGCAGCGCGTGGCGATTGCTCGCGGTCTCGTCGCCAGCCCGCGAATCCTGTTGCTCGACGAACCCTTCGGCGCCCTCGACGCACTGACCCGCCAGCAAATGCAGGACGAGCTGCTGGCGATCCGCGAGCGGGCACAGATCACCACGATTCTGGTGACCCACGATGTCGAGGAAGCGATTTTTCTGGCCGACCGCGTGGTGGTGATGGAGCCGCGTCCGGGGCGGATCAAGCAAGTGGTCGACATCGCCCTGCCGCACCCGCGCCAGCGCAGCAGTTATGACTTCCATCAACTGCGTGAAGAACTGCTGCACGAGCTGACCAGTGATGACCATTACCAACCGAGCGCACCGGTGCAGATCCGCGATCTGCCGCTGACGTTCATTGCCTGCTGAACAGGAGTTTCGCTATGCCGCAACGTCCCAACTTTCTAGTGATTCTGGCCGACGACCTGGGCTTTTCCGACATCGGTGCGTTCGGCGGCGAAATCGCTACGCCGAACCTCGATGCGCTGGCCGAGAACGGCCTGCGCCTGACCGATTTCCACACCGCACCGACCTGCTCGCCGACGCGCTCGATGCTGCTGACCGGCACCGATCACCACATCGCCGGTATTGGCACCATGGCCGAAGCGTTGACCCCGGAACTGATCGGCAAACCCGGTTACGAGGGCTACCTCAACGACCGCGTCGTCGCGCTGCCTGAGCTGCTGCGTGAGGCTGGTTACCAAACTTTGATGAGTGGTAAATGGCATCTCGGTCTTAAGGCCGAACTGGCGCCCCATGCGCGCGGTTTCGAGCGCTCGTTTTCACTGTTGCCGGGCGCTGCCAACCACTATGGTTTCGAGCCGACCTACGATGAGCAAACGCCGGGCCTGCTGAAATCCACCCCGGCGCTGTACATCGAGGACGATCAGTTTGTTGACGAGTTGCCGAAGGATTTCTATTCCTCCGATGCCTTCGGCGACAAGCTGCTGCAGTACCTCAAGGAACGCGATCAGACCCGGCCGTTCTTCGCTTACCTGCCCTTCTCCGCGCCGCACTGGCCGCTGCAGGCACCGGCCGAGATCGTCGAGAAATACCGTGGCCGTTATGACGCCGGCCCGCAAGTGCTGCGCCTCGAACGCCTGGAAAAACTCAAGGCGCTGGGCCTGATCGACGCGGACGTCGAGCCGCACCCGCTGATTCAGCTCAGCGCGCAGTGGGACGCGTTGAGCGATGAACAAAAGCAGATTTCCGCACGAGCCATGGAGGTCTACGCGGCGATGGTCGAGCGCATGGACTGGAACATCGGCTGGGTCATCGATTACCTGCGCCAGCAAGGCCAGCTCGACAACACCTTCATCCTGTTCATGTCCGACAACGGTGCCGAAGGCGCGCTGCTGGAAGCGTTCCCCAAGTTCGGCCCGGAGCTGATGACCTACCTCAACCAGCATTACGACAACAGCCTAGACAACATCGGCCGGGCCAATTCCTACGTCTGGTACGGGCCGAACTGGGCGCAAGTGGCAACCGCGCCGTCACGCTTGTTCAAGGCTTTCACCACCGAGGGCGGGATCCGCGTGCCGGCGCTGCTGCACTATCCACAATTGCCGCTCAAAGGGCAGATCAGCCATGGTTTCGGCACGGTGATGGACATCACCCCGACCATTCTCGATCTGGCTGGCGTGCGGCATCCGGGCAAACAGTGGAAAGGCAAAGCGGTGGCGCCACTGCGCGGCAAGTCGTGGCTGGGCTTCCTGTCCGGCGAGACCGCGCAGGTGCATGACGAGCATACGGTCACCGGTTGGGAATTGTTCGGACGCCGGGCGATTCGCCAAGGGTCGTGGAAGGCGGTGTGGATTCCCGGACCGGTCGGGCCAGCGACCTGGCAGCTTTATGATCTGGCGAGCGATCCAGGGGAGATTCATGATCTGGCGTTGAGTCAGCCGCAGAAACTCACTGACTTGATCGGGCATTGGCAGCGGTATGTGGAAGAGACCGGGGTGATCCTCAGTGCTTCGCCGTTTCAGCCGGATTGAACCAAGATCAAAAGCCCCCCTCACCCCAGCCCTCTCCCCGAGGGAGAGGGGGAAAGGGAGCAGATCTTCATGCTTTTCCAACCTGAGGTCGGCTCGAAATTTCAGGTCGATGTATCCAGCATAAACAGCTAGATCAGTCCCCTCTCCCCTGGGGAGAGGGTTAGGGTGAGGGGCATCTGTCAGGCCTCCACCGCCTCCCCGGACACCACTTCCTCATCTCCGCGCACAAACCGGTTCGCCCGGCCAAACGTGCCGAAATCATTGAACCGCACACCCATCTCGCGCATGACCTTGTGCGCCACCGGCACAGTCATCTGACGAATGTAAAACGGCTCCTTGACCACGAAATGATGAATCCCGTGACTGCTGCCGAAGTTGAAGCAGAACGCTTGCAACGGCCACAGCCACCAAGGGTTCAGCACCTGGCATTGCTGCAGCACATTGCCCGGTTCGACGTCGCCGTAGTAATGCATGTTCGAGCTGATGAAGTGCAGGCAAAAAGTGCGCAGCACATTCGGGCCGATGATCACCACGGCGGCGATATCGATTACCTGCATCACCGACAGCGTGGTGGCCGACCATTCGATGGACGAGCCGAGCAAATGCGCGATGCCATTGGCTGCGTGAAAGCCGAGAAACACATACCACGCGCCCCAATGCAGCAGCGCCAGCGGTGCGTAGACCTTGAGCACGCGTTTGCCGATGCTCCACTTGTGTGCCCAGGTCCTGGCGCGGAGCAGGCGGATAAACGCCGACATGACGTTATCGCCAACCATCAGCAGACGGGCAAATCCCCACGGCTCGCCGTTGGTGATTGCGCGCTCTTCCATGTCGGCTTCAGTGCCGGAAACCTTGTGATGGTTGAGGTGCAGATGACGACGGATCCACGGGTTGATTGTGCTCGGCCGCGCCAGCCAGACCAGGCCCATCATCAGGTTGTGCGGCACGCGTTGTTTGCGGAAGTACATGCTGTGGATCAGGTCGTGTTCCAGCTCATGGGTCAGCGAGGCGAAAAAAGCATTGAGCAGCAGGCACACCCACCAAGCCATATGGCCAGTGATGTACAGCGCCGCCGAGCCGATCATCCCGGCCAGCGCGAACGCCAGAATCCCCGCACCAAGGGCATCCTGATGCTGAAGAATCGGGTAGCGCTCACGCAATTGCGCACCTTTTGCCAACACCACTTGGCGAATATGTGCCGAGCGCTGCGCCGCATTCAGTCGTTCAGGGCTTGCAGAAGTACCGTCCATGCTTCCATCCTCGGGTCTAAGATGAATGCATCGTGCCTTGCCGGGGTTCGATCCGCGCTAGCCAAGAACGCCAACCTGTTGACCGGACGCGCCAATCCGCATGAAGGAACCGACCTCCCTCGCCAGCTGGACCCGCGCCTTGCGCAAACAACTCGACGCGCTCGGGCTGGACAGTCTTGCCTTGTGCCAACAGGCCGGGCTCGACCCAGCGCTGATGGACGACCCCAATGCGCGCTATCCGCTGTCCGGTACCACGCGCCTGTGGGCACTCGCCGTGCAGGCCAGCGGCGACCCGGCGCTGGGCTTGCGCGTGTCGCGTTTCGTCAGCCCGACCACCTTCCACGCGCTCGGTTATGCACTGGTGGCCAGCGGCAGCTTGCGCGAGGTGTTCGAGCGCATCGTGCGCTATCACCCAGTGGTCAGCGATGCGCTGGAACTGGAGCTGAGCCGCAGCGAAGACCGTTATCAATTCCGCCTGAAAATCCCGCCCGGCAACCCGGCGCCGGCCGTCGAAGCCATCGACGCCTTCGCGGCGATCTACGTGCGCACCTGTCGTAATCGCCTCGGCCGTGACTACGCACCATTGGCGGTGTACTTGCGCCGCCCCGAACCGAGCGACGCCCAGCAATGGCACAAAGTCTTCCGCGCGCCGGTGCATTTTTGCGCCGCCGAAGACCGCCTGGAATTCGCCCTCGGCGACTTCGACAGCCACCTCGACGACGCCAACCCGGAACTGGCCGAACACAACGAAGCCGTACTCAAACGCACCCTCGCCCAGCTCAAACCGCTGACCTGGGAGCGCAAGGTGCGCGATGCCATTGAAGAACAATTGCCCGAAGGCGAACCCAGCGCCGAACGCATCGCCCAGGCCTTGCACCTGAGCCTGCGCAGCCTGCAGCGGCATCTGGCGGATGAGGGCTGTCGCTTCGACACCCTGCTCAACGAAAGCCGTGAAAACCTCGCGCTGCTGCACCTGCGTGACCCGCAGTGCTCGTTGAGTGAAGTCAGCTATCTGCTGGGGTTCGCCGACACCAGCAGCTTCAGCCGCGCGTTCAAGCGCTGGACAGGAATGACGCCGGGGCAGTTTCGGGATCAGTTGCGCTGAGTTTCAACTGTTGCGCAGGCTGCGCGCCAGACCGGCCGACCATTGTTCGATCATTGCAGCGCCCACCTCCGCGAAGGCAGGATGATTTGCGCTGTACTCCGCCATTTCGCCCATCGCTTCCTGCACACCGTGCGCGACCATATGCAGTAACTGGTTACAACGCGCTTCACTCAGATTGCAGGCCGTACGACCAAACCTGGTAAGCATTTTATGCTTGGGCCACGCCTTCGAACCGCCCAACAGCAGTGCCATGCTATCGCTCTTGATGTACACCGACGTGGTGATGATGTCGTATGCCGGAGCCAGCCTGATCAATGAGTGCTCGCCACAATCCTCATAGAGCACGCCAAAGTTTTTCAGGTGGGCATCGCCGTTTTTCAATGCCGCCGATAAAGCGACAATCTTGAAGAAAGCTTCCAGTGCGTGCTTGAGCAATGAGGGCGAAACAAACGCCTTGATCTGCCGTGCGACTCCTTCGTAAGAGCCGTCGTATTTGGCCTTCGACGGCCAGCCGTTGAGCACGCAAAAGTCTTCGAAACCGAGGTATCCGGTGTCGCTCAAGTCAAAACGCTCGATGACGAGAAATTTGCCATGCTCGCTGAGTTCGAAATGCGGCACGTCGAGGCCACAAAGTTGCGCAGCGCGCATGCAGAAAAATTCGTTGGTTGCCAGCTCGGGATACTCTTCGGCACGAAAGGCTTTGACCAGATGAGTCGAGCCTCGGTGCGTCAGTCGGTCTATTGCAGCGGCACTGTCACGCACCAATACTTTGGGCTGCACGCCTGAAACCCCGGAATACTGCCCGTAAGTCTGCAAAAGATCTTCGAACAAACCTTGCGCACCATCATGAACCAATAACTCAGCGAGCGAGGTTTCAGGCGGACGATCAATTGTCGATGCGCTCGTGATCGAAAGACGTCCGAGTTGATGCGGGCCGACGATACCTAGCAAAGCGAAGTCATCGAAGCCGCGCACGGCTTTGCTGAACCGCCGCATCAACTCATCGCGCAACGCACCCTCAGGCAGGTTCATCTCGAATATCGGATGGATGCCGCGTTCACAACCATAACTTTCCAGGCGTGTCGGCATGGTCAGCGAAACGGCATTTTCATCAATCGCATCGTCCCGATAGCTGAACACGCTGTCGACACCTGCGTTCCCGCGCCCCAATCTTCCAACCTCGTGGCCGCCGACGCAGACTTGCAAGCGGTCCAATACCTCAGTCATGGAAGTTCACCTTGCGCAGCGTGTCGAGTGTCGGACGTCGAGAGGCGCGGGGGATTGCGGCCAATTCGTAGCCGAATCCGTTAAGAATGGCTTCGACTTTGCGCAAACCGATTTCCGAGATTGTGTTGTTTTCAATCCCCGAGATTGTTGCGCGGCTCATGCCGTATTGCTGCGCCAAAGCTTGTTGGGACAGCTTTTCAGCCTTACGCAAGCTTCTGATCAACTCGCCAATTTTCTCCATCACCGCCCCAAATGCATTTTTTACAATGCAAATCCACCAGAAAGAATTTAATTGCATTATAAACAATGCAATTAAATGAGCTTAGCGTAGATGGTCAGCCATCGCTAACGTCTTAACAGCGCCCCACAAACCCCAGCTCAAAAACAGTGCCGTCGGCGTCACTCCTCACCCGCACCCGCCCGCCATGCAATTGCATGATCGACTGCACGATCGCCAACCCCAGCCCGCCCGAGTCTCCCGGTTCCGCACGTGAAGGATCGACGCGGTAGAAACGGTCGAACAGTTTGCCCAGATGCTCAGGCGCGATGACCGGGCCGTGGTTGTGCACTTGCAGCCAGCACATACCCGGTTCATCGAACCGTTGCAGGCTGATCAGGGTGCCGGGGTCGGCGTGGCGTACGGCGTTGGCCAGCAGGTTGCCGAGGGCGCGTTGCAGCAGTTGCTGGTCGGCGAGCAGTTCGCCGTGCATGCGGTTTTGCAGTTGAAGATCGCGATCATCGGCCAGGGCTTCGAAGTAATCGCAGAGTTCGTCGCCGACGTTGCGCAAGTCCAGCGTGTGCAGATTGAGCGCACGTTCGGCCTGTTCGGCGCGGGCGAGGAACATCAGGTTCTCGGCCATGCGCTTGAGCCGTTCGAACTCTTCCATGTTCGAGGCCAACACTTCCTGATATTCGGCCGTGCTGCGCGGATGGTTCAGGGCCTGGCCGTTGCTGGCGAGCAAGGTGTGCAGCGGCGTGCGGATTTCGTGGGCGAGGTCGGCGGAGAATTGCGACAGGCGCTGCACGCTGTCGTCCAGCCGCGCCAGCATGGTGTTGAGCGCGTGCACCGGCTCGCGCAGTTCGGTCGGTGTGCCCTCGGTGGGCAGGCGTCGATCGAGGCTGCGCAGATCGATGCTGCGCACCGCTTCGCTCAACTGATGCAAAGGCCGCAAGCCACGCCGCAGCAATAACAGGCCCAGAGCAAACGCGAGCACCGCGCCGAGGCCGACGGACAGGTACAGACGCAGGCGATAACTGCCGAGCATCTGCTCGCGCTCGCTGAGCACTTTGCCGGCGATCACCGTCAGGGTTTCACCGTTGGGGCCTTGGGCCTGGCCGGACAGCAAGGCCAGCTCCGCGCCGTCACTGGCCTGCCAGGTGAGCACGTCACGGCGCTGCGGCATTTGCTCTCGCGCTAATGCATTGAGCGCCGGCAATTCACGCTGGCGCGGGTTGATTGTGATCACGCTGGAGCCGTCGGCCCGGCGCACCAGCAGCAGACTGTCGAGATTACCGAGCATGTTCTGATACAACCGTGGCCGCGCCTGCAAGGCGTCGAGGCTGTCGCTGTCGGCGAGCAAGGCGCGTACTTGCTCGAGGCGACCGAGCAGGGCCATGTCGTCACGAAAGGCCAATTCCGAGGCCAGCGAGCGGTAGAGAAACACGCCGATTGCGCTCAGCACCAGCGCGCAGACCATGGCGAAGGCCAGCGCCAATCGCCAGGCGATCGACTTACTCCACATCGTCCGGCGCTTCCAGTTGATAACCGACGCCACGCACGGTGTGGATAAGTTTCGGCATGTACGGGTCATCGACCTTGGCACGCAGGCGACGCACGGCGACCTCGACCATGTTGGTGTCGCTGTCAAAATTCAGGTTCCACACCTGCGAGGCGATCAGCGTGCGCGAAAGCACTTCGCCCTGGCGGCTGGCGAGCAACTGCAACAGGGCGAACTCCTTGTTGGTCAGGGCAATGCGCTGGCCACCGCGACTGACCCGGCGGCGCAGCACGTCGATTTCCAGGTCGGCGATGCTGTACGACTCGGCTTCACGCATCGGCCCACGTCGCAGCAGCGTACGTACGCGCGCGAGCAGTTCGGCGAAGGCGAAGGGTTTGAGCAGGTAGTCATCGG
Source organism: Pseudomonas sp. Sample_14 (assembly GCF_004307515.1). Taxonomy (NCBI): domain Bacteria; kingdom Pseudomonadati; phylum Pseudomonadota; class Gammaproteobacteria; order Pseudomonadales; family Pseudomonadaceae; genus Pseudomonas; species Pseudomonas sp. Sample_14. The sequence continues at coordinate 175,309 of NZ_RCOC01000093.1, forward strand.
CGCCCAGCTCAAGACCACGGACGCGGTCTTCAATGGCGTCCTTGGCGGTGAGAAACAGCACCGGTGTGGCGCCGCGCTGGCGGATCAGTTGCAGCAATTGCCAGCCGTTGAGGCCGGGCAGCATCACGTCGAGGATGATCAGGTCGTATTCCTGCTGCTCGATAAAATAGCGGCCGTCGAGGCCATTGAGCGCCACATCCACGGCGAAACCCGACTCGCCCAGGCCCTTGGCGAGGAAATTCGCGGTTTTGGCTTCATCTTCTACGACCAGCAAACGCATGGCACACCTCGATTGATCAGGTACACAGGCTAGGCGTGTTCGCCGCCGTTGCCCATTACAAACTTGTAATCCGCCTGACGGGGTTCTGACGAAGTGCGCCGGTTAAGGTGCTGACCTTCCCAACCGGAGCCTGCACATGACCGTCAAATACCTTGTCGCCAGCCTGATCCTCGGCCTCAGCGGCGCCGCGAGCGCCACACCAGAACTGCCGCGCCACGCCGATCTCGACCTGAAAACCGCACGCTGGCTGGCGGACAAGGCGATGAGCAGTTGCACCGGCACGGTGTCGGTACTCGACCGTGGCGGCAGCCTGCTGGTGACTCTGCGTGGTGACGGCGTTGGCCCGCACAACACCGCCGCCAGCCAGCGCAAGGCCTACACCGCGCTGTCGACCAAGACGCCGACGCGGCTGTTCGCCGAGCGCGCCCGCAGCAATCCGGAAACCGCCAACCTCAACACCCTCGATGAATTGCTCTTGCTCGGCGGCGGCATTCCGCTGTTCGCCGGCAGCGAACTGGTCGGCGCCATGGGCGTGGCCGGTTCCGGCGGCGGTGAACAAGACGAAAACTGCGCCCGCGCCGCCGCCGACAAAGCCGGCCTGACCATCACCCGTTCCCATTAAGGAGATCCACCATGACCACCCTGCGCATGACTCTCGCCGCCCTCGGCCTGAGTGCTGTTTCCAGCCTGGCGCTGGCCGCCGGCAATCCGTTGAGCGTGCACGTGCTCAACCTGGAAAACGGCCTGCCGTCACCAGGCATCAACGTCACCCTGGAAAAACACGTCGGCGAAAACTGGCAGCCACTGGCCCAAGGCACCACCAACGAACAAGGGCGGATCGCCGAGCTGTTCCCGGCCAAACAGCCATTCGAAGCCGGTGAATACCGCGTGGTGTTCAAGACCGGCGAGTATTACCAGAAGATCAAGCATGAGACGTTCTTCCCGGAAATTCCGGTGATCTTTCAGGTCAAGCAGACCGATCAGCACTACCACATCCCGCTGCTGCTGAGCCCGTACGGTTTCTCGACCTATCGCGGTTCGTAATCCAAACGCAGATCCTTTGTAGGAGTGAGCCTTTGTGGTGAGGGGATTTATCCCCGCTGGAGTGCGCAGCAGTCCCTTTTTCAGGGCCGCTGCGCGCCCCAGCGGGGATAAATCCCCTCGCCACAGGTGCCAGTTCCGACATTGGATCGGCGTGAGTTTTTAGATCGTGGCCAGGGCACGCAGTCTTGCGGCATCGAGGATTTCGATTTCGCCGTAAGCCAACCCGATAATCCCCTGCCCCTGCAGATCCTTGAGGATCTGATTGGTGGTCTGCCGCGACAGTGACAGCATTGCGGCCAATTGCTCCTGCGGCAGTTGCAGCACCCGACGCGGCGCGTCGAGTTCGCCGTAGCCTTCGGCGATCATCAGCAAGCGATGCGCCAGACGTGCCGGGGCGGGCAGCAGGCTCAGCTGTTCGAGGTTGATGAAGGCCAGGCGCAATTTGTGGCTCATCAACAGCGCCAGATGCCGCCAGTACTGCGGCTGTTCGTCGAGCAATTTGAGCATCGTCGCCTGGGGAATATTCAGCAAGGTACACGGCCCGACCGCATAGGCGTCATGGGTGCGTGGCTGACCATCGAACAGGCAGATTTCGCCGAACCAGTGCGGCGCCTCAACCAGACTCAACAACGCCTCCTTGCCTTGCTCGCTCACCGCGCCGATACGCACTGCGCCATCGAGCACCGCGTACAGACCGCACGGCGCATCGCCACGCTGGAACAGTCGTTGTCCCGCCGTCAGCCGCCGCTCCCGGGCCAGCGCCAGCAGGCTATCCTGAAAAGATGCAGGCAGATGACTGAACCACTGGCCGCTGAGCAACCGTGCACGAATTTGCATAACCACTCCTGGAGTGTCGCCTGCCCGACAGAGCGAACGCGGATCCCGAGGGATGATGCATTCAACCCCACTGGAGGAACAACAATGAAAAGCCTCGTCGACCACCTCAGTCAATACGCCGCCTACCACCGCGACCCGCGCAACATCGCCAGCCACTTTATCGGCATTCCGCTGATCGTGGTGGCGGTGGCTGTCCTGCTGTCTCGGCCGCAGTGGGAGCAGGGCGGGCTGTGGATATCTCCAGCCGTTTTAGTGGCGCTGGCCTCGGCGTGGTTTTACCTGCGCCTGGAGTTGAAGCTCGGCGTGTTGATGACGGTACTGATGGGCCTGTCGGTGTGGGCCGGGCATGCGCTGGCGCAGCAGAGCACCATGGTCTGGCTGAGCAGCGGCCTGGCGATGTTCGTGATCGGCTGGGTGATCCAGTTTGTCGGGCATCACTATGAAGGGCGCAAACCGGCATTTGTCGATGACATCAGCGGACTGATTGTCGGGCCGTTGTTTGTCGTGGCCGAGCTGGCGTTCATGCTCGGGATGCGGCAGGAATTGAAACAAGAGATCGAGTTGCGGGCGGGGGTGGTGCGGGTCAATCCGAATCGCGCTGCTGTCTAGATCGTATTCGCGAGCAGGCTCGCTCCCACATTTGGAATGAGTTTTCCCTGTGGGAGCGAGCCTGCTCGCGAAGCTTTTGCCTTTAAATATTGGCGACTTTCTGCCAGACCTTCGGCTTGAAGAACAAGGTCTCACCCTTGGCCAGGCCGATCAGGCTGTCGTGATCCTTGACCACTTCCGCTTCGATCAGATCGGTCTGCCCCTCCACTTTCAAGGTCACCCGGGTAGTCGCGCCCAGCGGGCGGATATCGCGCACTTCAGCGGCGTGGTGATCTTCCAGCTCATGCTTGGACAACGATACTTCGTGCGGGCGGAACAGCACATGGTTGTCATCGCTCAGCAGCAAGCGGTTCGAGTCGCCGAGGAAGTGATAAACGAAGTCGCTGGCCGGGTTTTCGTAGACGTCGCCCGGTGAGCCGATCTGCTCGATCACACCCTTGTTCATCACCACGATGCGGTCGGCGACTTCCATCGCTTCTTCCTGGTCGTGGGTCACGAACACCGAAGTCAGGTTGATATCTTCGTGCAGCCGCGCCAACCAGCGCCGCAGTTCCTTGCGCACCTTGGCATCGAGGGCGCCGAACGGTTCATCCAGCAGCAGCACTTTCGGCTCCACCGCCAAAGCACGGGCCAACGCGATACGCTGACGCTGGCCTCCGGACAACTGCTCCGGGTAGCGATCCGACAACCAGTCCAGTTGCACCATGTTCAGCAGTTCGTGAACCTTGGTGGCGATCTGGCTTTCGCTCGGGCGCTGGTTTTTCGGTTTCATGCGCAGGCCGAACGCGACGTTGTCGAACACCGTCATGTGGCGGAACAAGGCGTAATGCTGGAACACGAAACCGACGTTGCGATCACGCACGTCGTGGCCGGAAACGTCTTCGCCGTGAAAAACGATGTTGCCCTGATCCGGGGTTTCCAGACCGGCAATAATGCGCAGCAAGGTGGTTTTGCCGCAGCCCGACGGACCAAGCAGCGCGACCAGCTCACCGCTGTGGATATCCAGGCTGATGTTGTCCAGCGCCTTGAACGCGTTGAAATTCTTGCTGACGTTACGCACTTCGATCGACATGAATTATTCCTCCGCGGCGCTGGCGCGCAGGCGGTTGATACGGTTTTCGCTCCACTGCTTGAGCAGCAGGATGAAGAGCGCCAGGATCAGCAACAGGCTCGCCACGGCGAACGCGGCAACGTGGTTGTATTCGTTGTAGAGGATCTCGACGTGCAGCGGCAAGGTGTTGGTCACCCCGCGAATGTGCCCGGAAACCACCGACACCGCACCGAACTCGCCCATAGCCCGCGCGGTACACAGCACCACGCCGTAAATCAGGCCCCACTTGATGTTGGGCACGGTGACGTGCCAGAACATCTGCCAGCCATTGGCGCCGAGCAGACGCGCGGCTTCTTCCTCTTGGGTGCCTTGTTCCTGCATTAGCGGGATCAGTTCACGGGCCACGAACGGCACGGTGACAAAAATCGTCGCCAGCACGATGCCCGGCAGGGCGAAGACGATCTGGATGTCGTGATCCTGCAACCACGGCCCGAACAGGCCCTGCGCACCGAACATCAGCACGTAGACCAGACCGGCAATCACCGGCGACACCGAGAACGGCAGGTCGATCAGCGTCACCAGCATGCTCTTGCCACGGAACGAGTATTTGCTCACGCACCATGCCGCACTGACGCCGAATACCAGGTTCAGCGGCACCGAAATCAGCACCGCGAATACGGTGAGTTTCAGTGCCGAAAGCGCGTCCGGCTCAAAGATCGCGGTGAAGAACGCACCGAGACCGTTTTTCAGACCTTGCGATACGACGATGAACAACGGCAGCAGCAGAAACAGGAAAAAAATCAGCCAGCCAAGACCGATCAGGACTCTGCGCGAAGTGGCACTGCCACGGCGTGCAGCGTTGGCCGAAGAGGCGGCCGCAATGGACGATTGGGACATGTTCGCGCCTCCTTATGGGGTTTCGATGCGCCGCTGCAGCAAGTTGATCAGCAGCAACAAGATGAAGGAAACCACCAGCATCAGTACGCCGATGGCGGTAGCGCCGGTGTAATCGTACTGGTCGAGTTTGACCATGATCAGCAGCGGCAGGATCTCGGTTTTCATCGGCATGTTGCCGGCAATGAAAATCACCGAACCGTACTCACCGACGCCACGCGCGAACGCCAGCGCAAAACCGGTCAGCCAGGCGGGCAGCAGTGCCGGAACCAGAATGTGGCGAAATACCTGCCATGGCTTCGCACCCAGGCAAGCGGCTGCTTCTTCGACCTCACGGGGAATATCGGCCAGCACCGGTTGCACCGTGCGCACCACGAACGGCAGCGTGACGAAGGTCAGCGCGAGGGTGATGCCCAGCGGGGTGTAGGCGATCTTGAAACCGAGGTCAGCGGCAAATTGCCCGACCAGCCCGGCCGGCGCGTACAGCGCGGTCAGCGCGATACCGGCCACAGCGGTCGGCAGGGCGAACGGCAGATCGATCATCGCGTCGATCACCTTGCGCCCGGGGAAGGTGTAGCGCACCAGCACCCAGGCCAGCAACGTGCCGATGATGCCGTTGATGATCGCCGCGCACAGCGCGGTGCCGAAGCTCAGCTTCAAAGCGGCCAGCACACGCGGCGCGGAGATGATCGTCCAGAACTGATCCCAGGTCAGCTGGGCGGCGTGGACGAACATCGCCGCCAGCGGGATAAGCACAATCAGGCTGAGGTACACCAAGGTGTAACCCAGCGTCAGCCCGAAGCCGGGTATGACGGGGGAGATACGACGCGACATAAAAGTCCCTGGTTGAAAACGCATCAATGTGGGAGCGAGCCCTGTGGTGAGGGGATTTATCCCCTCACCACAAAAGCTCAGTCCCACATGTCATGTGCCCAGACATCAGGCCGGTTGAAGGCGAGATTACTGCGCCTGATAGATCTGGTCGAACACGCCGCCGTCGTTGAAGAATTTCGGCTGCGCGGATTTCCAGCCGCCGAAGTCCTTGTCGATGGTCACCAGTTCCAGTTTCGGGAACTGCTGTGCGTACTTGGCCGCTACTTCCTTGTCACGTGGACGATAGAAGTTTTTCGCGGCGATTTCCTGGCCGGCCGGGCTGTACAGATGCTTGAGGTAGGCTTCGGCGATCTGCGCGTTGCCCTTCTTCTCGGCATTCTTGTCGACCACCGCCACGGGTGGTTCGGCGAGGATCGACAGCGACGGCACGACGATGTCGAACTTGTCTGCGCCGCCATCTTCTTTCAGCGCCAGGAACGCTTCGTTTTCCCAGGCTAGCAATACGTCACCCTGACCGTTGTTGACGAAGGTGATGGTCGAACCACGGGCGCCGGTGTCAAGGATCGGCACATGCTTGAACAGGGTTTGTACATATTCCTTGGCCTTGGCCTCATCACCCCCGTTGGCTTTCAGGCCATAGGCCCACGCGGCGAGGAAGTTCCAGCGCGCGCCACCCGAAGTTTTCGGGTTCGGCGTGATCACCGAGACATCGTTCTTGACCAGATCGCCCCAGTCCTTGATGCCTTTCGGGTTGCCCTTGCGCACCAGGAACACGATGGTCGAGGTGTACGGCGTGCTCGCTTCCGGCAGACGCTTCTGCCAGTCGGCGGGCAGGCTCTTGCCGAGCTTGGCGATTTCATCGATGTCACCGGCCAGGGCCAGGGTCACCACGTCAGCCCGCAGACCGTCGATCACCGCACGGCCCTGCTTGCCCGAACCGCCATGGGACTGCTGGATTTTCACCGTGTCGCCGGCATGATCCTGCTGCCAGAACTTGATGAATTCGGCGTTGTATTCCTGATACAGCTCCCGCGTCGGGTCATACGACACGTTGAGCAGCTCGTAATCCTTGGCAACGGCGGAACCGGCAAACACGGCGCTGGCCAGCGCGGCCAGAGCGTAACGGCGAATCGACGACATGGTGAAAGCTCCTGGAATTCCTGGTGGTGGCTTTTTCTTGTGTATTGCTGGAATCGGTCCCGTTTCAAAGATCGCCGCCTTCGCCAGCTCCTGCACACAGCCCCCTGTAGGAGCCGCCGAAGGCTGCGATCTTTTGATTTCAGCCCGGTTGCTTACCGGGTTGCTGCAAACGGAATTTCTCTTTGCGTTCGATCTGTACGACTTGCGCGTTGTGCACAGTGATCTCCACCGCGCCGAACCGCAGATCGCGCAGGGCGCTCTGGATTTCCCGCAAGATGGTGCTTTCGTCCTGACCGTCAACGCTGCGAAGGGATGCGCTCATGGTGCTGCTCCTTTGAAGGGGGTTTGCCTGGCAGTGGGCGGCACTGCGTTCGGCGTGGGAGCAATATAAGAGAGGCAGGAATATTCTTAAAAAGACTATTTAAGAATGTTTATATAACCAAAAAATAATATGAGAAAGGGCAAGGGGTTTGCGCTGATTTGAAATCGTCAAGAGCACTTGTGGCGAGGGGATTCATCCCCGGTGGACTGCGTAGCAGTCCCATTTCTTGGGGCCGCTACGCGACCCAACGAGGATAAATCCCCTCACCACAAGGTCGGTGATAGCCAGATAGGTCTTTTCAGCCAATCAATGGCGTTCTCGCCCAATCAAGCCGATCCGCAGACACCGGCCGCCCAAACCAGTAGCCCTGCCCCAGATCGCATTCCTGCGCCAACAGAAATGCCGCCTGCTCAGCCTGCTCGATCCCCTCGGCATGCACCTGCATACCCATGCTCCGCGCCAGCGCGATGATCACCCGGACAATCGCCACGTCATCCTCATCCCACGGCAACCCGGCGACGAAGCCCTGATCGATCTTGAGTTTCTGCACCGGCAGGCGCTTGAGCCGCAGCAACGACGAATAGCCGGTGCCGAAATCATCGATGGCCAGACGCACACCCAGTTCGCGCAAGCGATGCATCTGTTCCAGCGCCACTTCCGGATCATCCATCACCGCGCTTTCGGTAACTTCCAGTTCCAGATACGCCGGATCCAGCCCGGTGTCGTGCAGCACCTGCGCTACCTGCTGGTAAAGCTCACGTCGGGCAAACAGCCGCGAGGAGACATTCACCGCGACGAACGCCAGCACCACACCGCTCTGCTGCCATTGGCACATCTGTCGGCAGGCCTGCTGCATCACCCAGGCATCGATCTCGGCGATCAGCCCGGTGCGCTCGGCAATCGGAATGAATTCCGCCGGCGACACCAGCCCGCGCTGCGGATGCTGCCAGCGCACCAGTGCTTCGACGCCGATCAGACGGCTGCTGTGCAGGTCATGCACCGGTTGGTAGTAGACGCGCAACTCCTCCTGCTCCAGTGCACGGCGCAGCTCGAAGGCGATTTCGACCCGTTGCTGGGCATGGGCGGTCAGCTCTTCGGTATACAGCGCGTAGCCATTGCGTCCGCTGCTTTTGGCCTTGAACAGCGCACTGTCGGCATTGCGTAACAACTGCTCGGCGCTCAAGGCGTCGCTGGGGAACAGGCTGATACCGATGCTTGCGTTGATGAACAGTTGATTGCCATCTACCAGCACCGGCTCCTTCAACGCGTCCAGAGTCCGTTGCGCCAGCGCGGCGGCCTGGGCCGGCTGTGGACAACTTTCCGCGAGTACCGCGAACTCGTCACCGCCGAGCCGTGCGAGGGTGATGCCGGGGCCGAACAATGCCTGCAACCGCGTCGCCACCGCTTTGAGCAATCGGTCGCCGACGTTATGGCCGAGGCTGTCGTTGATCAGCTTGAAATGATCCAGATCAAGCATCAGCAGCGCGCAGCCACGCTTGTGTGTCTGCGCGGAAGCCAACGCCTGCTCGGCGCGGTCGCTGAACAGCAGGCGATTGGGCAGATCGGTCAACGGATCGTGATGCGCCAGGTGTTTGAGTTCGGACTCGGAATCCTTGATCGCACTGATGTCGGAGAACACCGCCACGTAATGGCTGAGCCGGCCGAAATCATCGTTAATCACCCGAATGGTCTGCCACTGTGGATAAATCTCGCCGGTCTTGCGCCGGTTCCAGATCTCGCCGCTCCATTCACCTTCAGCCTCAAGGGTGGCGAACATCGCCTGATAGAAGCCCGGCGGATGATGGCCGGACTTGAACAGACTCGGCTGCTGGCCGATGACTTCGTCGCGCCGATAACCGGTGATCTCGATAAAGGCGCGGTTGACGTGGACGATCAGGCCCCGGTGATCGGTAACCAGCACGCCTTCACGGGTGCAATCGAACACGGCGGCCGCTTGACGCAGACGCTCACGGTCGCTGTGGCGCTCGCGCAGGCGGGCACCGATGCCGAGAAACCGACACAGCCGCGCCCGCGCGAGAAAAATCAGCCCGGCGCTGACCGCTGCCAGCAAATAACCGTTGATCAGTTGCCAGCGGGCCAGCGCACTGGAGTTATCGAAGAATCTGCTTAATAAATGATCGGAAACCTGCAGCCACACGGCGGCGAGTACGAGGTAGAGCAGCGCTGCACGCAAGGCATCGCGGTAAGTCGCAGACATTCGGTCGTCCATGTCCCTACAAAAAGGTTGGAATTATAGGTCAAGAAACATTCAGCGACTTCTTATCTGAAAGGGCGACTGGTTTTATCTGTGTGCTTAGTGATAATGCAACGGCTGTTTTTATCTTTATCGAGGGCCCTATAGCCTATGTGGTACGAAGGTTTTCTTGGCTTGTCGGCCTGGTCACTGGTCGCGGTCACCCTGCTGATGACCCATGTGACGATTGTTGCCGTCACGGTCTATCTGCACCGTTACTCGGCCCATCGCTCGCTCGAGCTGAATGCGGGTCTGAAACACTTTTTCCGTTTCTGGCTGTGGCTGACCACGGCGCAGAACACCCGCGAGTGGACCGCCATCCACCGCAAACATCACGCCAAATGCGAAACCGAAGATGACCCGCACAGCCCGGTCATCAAGGGCCTGTCCACGGTGCTGCGCACCGGTGCCGAGCTGTACCGCAGCGAAGCGCAGAACCCGGAAACCCTGCGCATCTACGGCAAGAACTGCCCGGAAGACTGGATCGAACGCAACGTCTACAGCCGCTATCCGCTGCTGGGCGTGGCGATCATGGGCGCGATCGACCTGCTGCTGTTCGGCACCATCGGCATCACCATCTGGGCGATCCAGATGATGTGGATTCCGGTGTGGGCCGCTGGCGTGATCAACGGCCTCGGCCATGCCGTCGGCTACCGCAACTTCGAATGCCGTGACGCGGCGACCAATCTGGTGCCGTGGGGCATCCTGATCGGCGGAGAAGAGCTGCACAACAACCATCACACCTACCCCAACTCCGCCAAGCTGTCGGTGAAGAAGTGGGAATTCGACCTCGGCTGGGCGTGGATCAAGGTCTTCTGCTTCCTGCGTCTGGCCAAGGTGCAGCGGGTCGCACCGATTGCCCACCGCGTCGAAGGCAAGGGCAGCCTGGACATGGACACCGCCATGGCGATCCTCAACAACCGCTTCCAGATCATGGCCCAGTACCGCAAATTGGTGATCGGCCCGCTGGTCAAGCAAGAGCTGGCCAAGGTCGATCATTCGGTGCGCCACCAGTTCCACCGGGCCAAACGCCTGCTGTCGCGGGAAACCAGCCTGCTGGAAGACCGTCATCACCTGCGCATCCAGACCATGCTCGAACACAGCCAGGCGTTGAAAGTCATTTACGAAAAACGCCTGGCTTTGCAGCAGATCTGGGTCAAGACCAGCTCCAATGGCCACGACATGCTCGCCGCCATCAAGGAATGGATTCACGAGGCCGAGGCCAGTGGCATCCAGTCGTTGCGTGACTTTGCTGATCAGTTGAAAACCTACTCGCTGCGTCCTGCGACTGCCTGACCTGCAACGAGGCTGCGATCTCGAAGATCGCAGCCTCGTTGCACACGTCGCCTCCTTAACCCCGCCGCCCGGCGGGACTCGGTAATGGCCGGGAACTTCGCCGAAAATCCTCTATCTCAAAGACACTTCGCCATTCCGGCGGGTTGTCCTGTGGCCGTTGTCGACATTGCGGCGCGCCCTTTGAGATTTGTGCCGATGGTCAACAACAACCAGAAAGACACAACCTACACCCAATGGCCTGAGGCCGCGCAAACGCTGATGGCGCTGATGCATGCGCAGGGCGAAGTCGCGCGCCTGAGCGAGCGCGAACAATTGATCAGTTCGCTGCTGGTCAGCGTCAACGCCGTGCTCTGGGCTTTCAACTGGGAAACCCGCCAGGTGTTGTACGTCAGTCCGGCCTATGAACGGATCTTCGGCCGTTCCGCCGCGCTTGTGCTGGCTGACTACAACCAATGGCGTGACAGCATTTACCCCGATGATCTGGAGTACGCCGAACAAAGCCTTGCCGAAGTCCTGCACCGAGGTGCGGTGGAAGATCGCGAGTACCGCATCATTGCCGCCGATGGCCAGGTGCGCTGGCTCAGCGACAAATGCTTTATCAATCGCCAGGACGAGCCCGGGCAGCCGGTGATCATCGTCGGCATCGCCGAAGACATCACCGACAAAAAACACATGGAAACCGAGCTGCAACGCTTGGCCACCACCGATGTGCTGACGCAAAGCAGCAACCGCCGCCACTTCTTCGAATGCGCCCACCGCGAGTTCGCCGAGGCCCGCCGCCAAGGCACACCGCTGGCCTTCCTGCTGCTGGACATCGACGATTTCAAAGTGATCAACGACAGCTACGGCCACCCCGAAGGCGACAATGTGCTGCAACGGATCGCCGAATGCGGGCGCGGCTCATTGCGCCGTGGCGACCTGTTCGGGCGGATTGGTGGTGAGGAGTTCGCTGCGGTGTTTCCTGGCTGTGCACCGGAGATGGCGGTGCAAGTGGCGGAGCGCCTGCAACAGGAGATCCAGCGACTGCGCTTCAACCACGACGGGCAAGCATTCAGCATCACCGTAAGCCAGGGCCTGACCAACCTCACCGACGAAGACAAGAGCCTGGACAGCCTGTTCGCCCGCGCGGATGCCGCGATGTACGAGGCGAAACGGCAGGGCAAAAACCGGATCATTGCGGCCTGACCCGTATTTTGTGGCTGCAGCAATTCCTGTGGGAGCGGGCTTGCCCTCGATGAGGCCTGCACCTTCAACAAAAATGTTGCTTGCGCTGGCGCCTTCGCGAGCAGGCTCGCTCCCACATTGGAATGTGGTGATCTGTCATTTGCGCATCCGCATCAACTCCGGCAGCCCGATCTTGAGCAACCGCGCCGTCCGGCTCTTCGCCAGCTCCTCGACACCTTCATGCTCGGTCAGCCGCGCCATCTGCGCGGCCATGTGCATCACCAGCGCCTCGCGACTGTAAACGCCACCACCGAGCTGGTAGGCCGAAGCAATCAACTCGCGCAACTCCAGCGGCAGACGCCAGCGGGTGCGCAATGCCGAGCCATAAGAAGCGCCAAACTTCCCCAACGCTTCACCGACCTCCTCCAACTCGTCCAGCTCGCCGCCGGCCTGCTGCCATTCCTGCAGGCAGCGCAGCAGCGCCAGATCACCGAGCCGATGCAGCATGCCCGCGCAATAGCAGCGCTCCTGATCCAGATCGAGCAGGCGTGCCAGCGTGCGGGCGTATTCCGCCGTGTGCAGTGACAGCCCCCAATAGCGCTCGGCGTAATCCGCCAGGCATGGATCGCTGAGCCGCGCGCTGCGTTTGAGCGCTAGCCCGAGAATCAGGTTCATGCTCTGCCCGGTGCCGAGTCGGTGCAGCGCCTGGGCCAGGGTTTGCACCGGCGCGCCGTAGTGTTGCGCGGCACTGTTGGCGGCTGCGATCAGCACGGCGGTAATCTGCGGGTCAGTGCGGACCTCTTCTTCCAGCAGTTTGAGGTCCAGCCCCTCGGGATTGAGGCTGCGCTTGACCGCCACTTGCACGTCGGTCATCAACGGCGCGCCATCGGCCTGCTCGCGACGCCGTTCAAGGAACACCGACAGGGTCATGCCCGGCGCCAGTGCCGGCACTTCGCAAACCACTGCTTCGCCAGCGTTGAGCAGCAACCCCTGCAAGCGCTCGGTCAGGCCTTCCATGTTCAACGGTTTGGTCAGGTACGCCGTCGGCGCCAGCGGAATCGCTTCGCGCACGCTGGCGCTGTCGTTGCGGCTGCTCATCAGAATGAACGGCAGCGGCGGATTGCGTTTGCGCTGGCGGACGCTGCGCAGCACATGCAATCCGTCGATGCCAGGCAGCTCCCAATCGACGATGGCCAGGTCATAGGGCACCTCGCTGAGCAGCGACATTGCCTGCTGGCCATCGGCACACAAATCCAGGCGCGCATCGCAGCGCACATTGAGCAGCACTTGTTTGAGCAGGTCGCGGGACCAGGGATCGGCCTCGGCAATCAACACCCGGGGTACGGCGGGTAAATCAACGGCAGTCATGCGCGCTCTCCTTGCAATGCCTGAACCTTAGCCAATGCTGGCGATTCGATACAGCGCAAACCCGTCCGATGTGTTTCAAGGAGCGAAAAAAACCCGCCGAAGCGGGTTTTTGTCGAGCGGGTCACAGCAATGGATCAGAGTTCAGAGAAGCACTCTTCGATGATCGCCAGGCCTTTGTCCAGTTGCTCGTCCGGCGACGTCAGCGGAACCAGCACACGCAGCACGTTACCGTAAGTGCCGCAGGACAGCAGGATCAGGCCCTTGTCACGCGCCTTGGCCACCACGGCAGCCACGGCAGTCGGGTTCGGCTTGTGGCTGTCGCCGTTTTCGAACAGCTCGACCGCGATCATTGCGCCCAGCGCACGCACTTCACCGATGACCGGGTACTTGGCCTGAATCGCCTTCAAACCGGTGACCAGGCGCTCGCCGACAGCCTTGCAGCGGTCCAGCAGTTGCTCTTCTTCAAACACTTCCATGACTGCCAGCGCAGCGGCGCAAGCGATCGGGCTACCGGCGTAGGTGCCGCCCAGACCGCCCGGAGCAATGGCGTCCATGTATTCGGCCTTGCCGCACACGCCGGCCAGCGGGAAGCCGCCAGCGATGGACTTGGCGAAAGTGGTCAGATCGGCGGCAACGCCCATCTGTTCCATGGCGAAGAAGGTGCCGGTACGGCCAGCGCCAGTCTGCACTTCGTCAGCGATCAGCAGGATGCCGTGCTGGTCGCACAGCGCACGCAGACGCTTCATGAATTCCTTCGGCGCGACGTAGAAACCGCCTTCGCCCTGCACCGGCTCGATGATGATTGCAGCGATGTCTTTCGGCTCGGCGTCGTTCTTGAAGATGCGTTCGATGGAAGCGATCGAATCGTCGATGCTCACGCCGTGCAGTTCGTTCGGGTACAACGCGCGGAAGATGCCGCCTGGCATCAGGCCCATGCCCGCCGAGTACGGCACGACTTTACCGGTCAGGCCGAGGGTCATCATGGTGCGACCGTGGTAAGCGCCGGTGAAAGCGATCACGCCAGCGCGGCCAGTGGCGGCACGGGCGATCTTCACGGCGTTTTCGACGGCTTCGGAACCGGTGGTGACCAGCAGGGTTTTCTTGGCGAAATCACCCGGCACCTTGGCGTTGATTTTTTCGCACAGCTCAACGTACGGCTCGTAGGCCAGTACCTGGAAGCAGGTGTGGGTCAGCTTGTTCAGCTGTTCAGTCACGGCGGCGATGATTTTCGGGTGCACGTGGCCGGTGTTCAGTACAGCGATACCGCCAGCGAAGTCGATGAACTCGCGACCTTCAACGTCGGTCACGGTGGCGTTCTTTGCCGACTCGGCGAAGATCGGGTGAATCTGGCCAACACCACGAGGTACGGCATTGGTGCGGCGGGCCATCAGTTCAGCGTTAGTCTTGCTCATTACAGTCCTCATTCGCCGCTCATCGGGCGGCGTGGTTCAAGGATGAAGCGGGAGAAATAGGCGGTGGCAGCATGCGATGATCGACTGCCACAGCGTTCCTGGCCGCAGAGAAAATTCCTGTTTGAAACGACGCAAAGGGACAGCGCTCTCGTGCCCTTTGCGTTTGCAGCGATCCCTTTCCCGGCTTAGATGCCCAGGCAGAGGTATTTGATTTCCAGGTAGTCTTCGATGCCGTACTTGGAGCCTTCACGGCCCAGGCCCGAGGCCTTGATGCCGCCGAACGGCGCGACTTCGTTGGAGATCAGCCCGGTGTTGACGCCGACCATGCCGTACTCCAGCGCTTCGGCGACACGGAACACACGGCCAAGGTCACGCGCGTAGAAGTAAGAAGCCAGACCGAATTCGGTGTCGTTGGACATGGCGATCACTTCGGCTTCGTCTTTGAAGCGGAACAGCGGCGCCAGCGGACCAAAGGTTTCTTCCTTGGCCACGGCCGCGTTTTTCGGCACGTTGGTCAGAATGGTCGGCTCGAAGAAGTTGCCTTCCATCGCCTTGCCGCCCGCCAGTACGGTGGCGCCTTTGCTTACGGCGTCAGCGATGTGTTCCTGAACCTTGGCCACGGCTTTTTCGTCGATCAGCGGGCCGGTGGTGGTGCCGTCTTCCAGACCGTTGCCGATCTTCAGTTTGGCCACCGCCACTTTCAGCTTCTCGGCGAACGCATCGTAGACCGCGTCCTGAATGTACAAGCGGTTGGCGCAGACGCAGGTCTGACCGTTGTTGCGGTACTTGGAAATGATCGCGCCTTCGACGGCCTTATCCAGATCGGCGTCGTCGAACACGATGAACGGCGCGTTGCCGCCCAGTTCCAGCGAGACTTTCTTGATGTCCTTGGCGCATTCGGCCATCAACTGGCGACCGATTTCGGTCGAGCCGGTGAAGGACAGTTTGCGCACGATCGGGTTGCTGGTCAGCTCGCTGCCGATGTCACCGGCGCTGCCGGACACCACGCTGAACACACCCGCCGGAATGCCCGCGCGCTGAGCCAGTTCGGCGAGGGCGAAAGCGGAAAATGGAGTTTGCGATGCTGGCTTGAGCACCATGGTGCAACCGGCGGCCAGCGCCGGGCCGGCCTTGCGGGTGATCATTGCCGCCGGGAAGTTCCACGGGGTGATCGCAGCGGTGACGCCGATCGGCTGCTTGATCACGATCAGGCGCTTGTCCGGCTGGTGGCCTGGAATCACATCACCGTAGATGCGCTTGGCTTCTTCGGCGAACCACTCGATGAACGATGCGGCGTAAACGATTTCGCCCTTGGCTTCGGCCAGCGGCTTGCCTTGCTCGAGGGTCATCAGGCGCGCGAGGTCGTCCTGGTTCTCGATCATCAGTTCGAACCAGCGACGCAGCTTGCCGGCACGCTCTTTGGCGGTCAGCGCACGCCAGGCCGGCAGCGCTTTGTCAGCGGCTTCAATGGCACGGCGGGTTTCAGCGGCGCCCATCTTCGGCACGGTGCCGAGGATTTCGCCGGTGGCCGGGTTGTTGACCTTGATCGTCTGACCGTTGTCGGCATCGACCCAAGCGCCATCGATGAAGGCTTGCTGGCGGAACAACTGGGTATCTTTAAGCTGCATGTCGGCTTTCCTTAACAGCACCGCGGCCTGCGCGGAGCAAATTATGATTGTAGAAAGGCGCCTCGCAAGGCTGCCGTCAGGGAAATCAGTGAGCGGATTGTGGCGCATCAACAGTGCACGACCGGGCGCACCTGCGCTGCAACTTCCCGCCAAAGAGCGTTTGAAATCTCAAACGGATCGTAGGTTCAAAGGGGGTAAAGGACAATAGGTCGTTCGAAAAAAAGAACAAAAATGCCGCTTTTCAGATCAACGTACTGAAAACCCGTGCCGCAGGAAAAACCTTAGATCAACCCCGGCAAAGCGCCAAGCGAGGGTTTTGCAGGACGTTACCGCTTTAAGGAATGCAGCGATTTGCACCGACACGCACACTGACAAAACCCGCCAAACCCGGCATGGACGCCCCGAGCCGACCTAGGTATGATGTCGCCCGCTGCACCAGTAGCTCAGCTGGATAGAGTACTGCCCTCCGAAGGCAGGGGTCGTGGGTTCGAATCCCGCCTGGTGCACCATGAATCATACGAGAAAGCCCCGGACTGTGATGGTCCGGGGCTTTTTTGTGGGCGATGACAGGATCGCTGGAACGCCGTCACTCCGTCGTCCAGTCAAACTCGTCATATTCATCGTCGTCATCCCCCTCCTCCTCAGCCTCGTCGAATACCTCGTCTTCTTCAACGAGGTCTTCTTCCGGCTGATTCAGCAGAAACTCCTTACGTGTCTCGGTTACTGCCCGCCGCATTTGTTCGCCCTTTTCCGGGCAGTTGAGTAGCTGGGCGATGCGGTCGATTTTTGCTGCCACGGTGTCCTCCAGCGCATTGGCAATGGCTCGATAGTGCGCGTTTTCGCGGGGCAATGCCAAATGGCTGGGGAATCAGAGCAGTCAGCCGCCCGTGAGCGGCCGAGCCTCAGCGGTGATAACGCCGCACCGCGCTGCTATTACGCAGCACATGGCCTTTGATTTTTTCCATCAGCTCGGCGCGGGTCAGGCCTGCAGGCAGGGCGTCCGGGGCGAGGTCGAGGGCGTAGATCTGGATGATGTAGTGGTGCGCGCTGTCGCCCACTGGCGGGCATGGCCCCATGTAATGGGTGTTGCCTTTGCTGTTGGTGCCACCGACGCCTTCGAGGGCGGATTTGGCACCGACGCCGGCCGCGATCTGGTGGGTGGTGGGTTTGATGCCGTAGTGAATCCAGTGATCGACGCCCAGGCCTTTCTGGCCATCCGGGTCGTGCATGACGATGGCGTAACTCTGGGTACCGGCCGGGCCGGCGTTCCAGCTCAGCGCCGGCGACTGGTTTTTGCCGCCGCAACCGGGTGCGTCGCTGGCAGCGGCCGAGGTGAACAGACGGTTATCCGACACGCCGGGGATGCTCAGGGTGAAGCGCTCCTGGGCCTGAGCCGGGAACTGCACGCAAAGGGTCACGGCGATGGCCGCCAGCCATGGGTTGAGAGAGGTCAATCGGGTCATTCCGGGAGCACCTTGTGCAGTGAGGCCGTCGTCGGCCCGCAAACTATAGCTGTACCGTTCGTGCCTTGGCAGTAGCAAATGGCTGAACCTCGCGCGGCGCCGCCAACTCACAAGAGAAATGCCTGCGAGGAAGCCGAAAATGTCCCTGCACCGTGTCGCCCGTTTCGCCGATGTCCCGCAAGACCGTGGCCTGCAAGTCGAAATCGGCGACTGCAAGATCGTCCTGCTGCGTGCCAACGGCGAGTTGCGGGCGTTTCAGGGCCTGTGTCCACATGCCGGCGCACCGTTGGCCGAGGGGGCGATGTGTCACGGCAGGTTGATCTGCCCCTGGCACAAGGCCGCGTACCGCGCCGAGGACGGTGGCCTGTGCGAGCCGCCATCGCTGGACAGTCTCAAGCGCTATCCACTGGAGTTGCGCGGCGATGAAGTCTGGGTCGATGACCAGCCCCTGCCCGATCCGCACACCCCGCCCGCTGACGACCCTAGAACGTTCGTGGTTGTCGGCGCCGGGGCGGCGGGCACGGCTTGCGCGGCGGCGCTACGGGAGAAGGGTTTTGGCGGGCGCATCGTGCTGGTCGATGGCGAACCGGATGCCGGCTACGACCGCACGGTGTTGAGCAAATTTGTTCTCGCTGGAGAGATGTCACCGAAAGAAGTCCCGCCCCTGCGCGATGAGGCGTTCTATCAAGCGCAACGGATTGAACGCGTGCAAGGCGAAGTGACTTCACTCGACGCCCCAGGCAAAACGCTTCATCTGCACAACGGCGGCATCCTGCGCTACGACGCCGCTGTACTCGCCACCGGTGGCGCGCCCAATCCGTTGAAGCTGCCTGGTGCCGAGTTGGCCAACGTCTTCGTCCTGCGTTCGAAAGCCCAGGCTGAACAGATCATCAACGCCGCTCAACCGGGCCAGCGCGCGGTCATCATCGGCGACAGTTTCATTGCCCTCGAATGCGCGTCAGCGCTGCGCGAGTTCGGCCTCGACGTCACCGTGCTGGCACGCCATGCAATCCCGTTTGCCAAGCAATTCGGCGAGGCCGTGGGCAAGGCGATTCGCGCCCTGCACGAAGAGCACGGGGTGAAGTTCATCAGCGAACACGAGGCTACGGAGATCCTTGGCGAGGACAAGGTCGAGGGCGTGCTGCTCGACAACGGTCTGCGCCTGGCGGCGGATCTGGTTCTCGCCGGCGTCGGCGTTCACCCCGCCACCGAGCCTTTCGAATCATTGCCCAAGGAAGAAGACCAATCGTTGCGTGTCGATGACGGCATGCGCGTCAGCGATGACCTGTGGGCCATCGGCGATATCGCCACGTTTCCGTTGAATGGCCAGCCAACCCGCATCGAGCATTGGCGCCTGGCCCAGCAACACGCGCGCATCGCTGCCGCCAACATGCTCGGTGGCGAGGAACATTATCTGGATGTGCCGTTTTTCTGGACCTACCACTTTGGCAAGAACTACGACTATCTCGGTCACGCGCAGGAATGGGACGAGGTCGAGTTCAGCGGTGAGCCGGAACAGCCGCCGTTCATTGGCCTGTTTGCAAAAGACGGCATCGTCGTCGCGGCGGTGGCCTGCGACAAGCAACGCGCAATGGCGCTGCTGGCTGAGCGAATGAAGCAACCTCTGCAAATGAAAGAGGCCTGGACGCTGATCCAGGCCTGACAACGACCTTCGGCAGCTCCTACACAGGCCGTGTGGAGTTCAGGTCAGGCGTTTCACCGGCTCGCGACTGTCGTCTTCTTCGGCATGCAGAAAGATCACCCGTGGATGCTCCAAAGGTGCCAGCGGCGCCGGCAGTGCTTGCTGCTGAAGCGGCCACAAATGCGTTTCGACATGGCTGATGTCGCCGTCCTGGTCGTTGTGAATGGTCATCACCCCCGGCGTGCGCAGTTTCTGGAAACGCTCATCGCACAGTTTGAAACTCTTGCTCAGACCTTCATCACCAATTACCGGCGACGGCAAACGGCGCTGGGCGAAGCTGCGGCTTTTGCGTTGCTGATAACGCGCCCAGCCGATCAGGATCACCGCGTTGACCAGCGCCACCCACATATAAACCTGCAAAGTGCCCAAGGCATCGAACGCCGAATGATCGATGCGCGGGCCACCGCTGGTTTCGATCAATGGCCATAACCCGCGTACCAGCAGGAACAGCAGGCCGACCCAGGCCAGGACGGTGAGGATCACGTCGATCACCACCAGAAAGGGCCGTTGGCGAGTCCGGATAATTTTCATTTGATGACTTCCTCCTGGTCGTCGCCAAGCGGTTTGATACCCCGATCAGGACTGACCCAGCGCGCGCGTTTTTTGTGTTGGCTGAACAACACCTTGGGGAAGCTGACCAGGGTGGTCAGCAGACTGACGAGCCAGAACACCAGCGGATACCAGACCACCCAGAACATGGTCTTGCCCAGACCCGGTTCATAGCGCCGATCGATGATGATGCTGACAGCGAACTGCACCAGGCAGACAAACGCCAGCAACAGACCGGTGAAGGCCGGCGGCATCAGGTGATCGACGGCGATCGCGTCGGGCATGACCATGAACTTGCCCATGCCCCAGAAAATCACCGACAGCAGGAAAGTGAACGCCCAACCGGTGGACAGGCAGTATTCGAACAGCAGCGGCCACAGGTAGCGATGGCGGTACTGCCAGATGCCGCGAATGTTCTTGAACAGCACTTCGGCGCCGCCCTGAGCCCAGCGCAGACGCTGCTTCCACAGGCCGCCGAGGGTTTCCGGCATGAGAATCCAGCACAGCGCACGCGGTTCGTAGAAGATGCTCCAGTGATCCAGTTGCAGCTTCCAGCTGATGTCGATGTCTTCGGTGATCATGTCCGGGCTCCAGTAGCCGACCCGGTTCAGCGCAGTACGACGGAACGCGACGATCACGCCGGAGACGGTGAAGATGCGCCCGAACACCCGTTGCGTACGTTTGATCAGCCCGATGATCGAGGAGAACTCGCCGACCTGCACCCGCCCGATCAAGGTCGAACGCGTGCGGATCCGCGGGTTGCCGGTCACTGCGCCAAGACGTGCGTTATCCAGCATCGGCGCGACCAGGTACGCCGCCGTGTTCGGCGCCAGCAAGGCGTCGCCATCGATGCACACCAGATACTCGCTGCGCGCAGCGATCGCGCCCATGCGCAGAGCCACAGCCTTGCCCTGGTTTTCCGCCAGATGCAGAACCCGCAGTCGCGGATCTTCCTTGGCCAGCGCATCGAGCACTTCGGCGGTGTTGTCCTTGGAGCCGTCGTTGATCGCGATGACTTCGATGTTCGGGTAGTGCTGGGCCAGCGCCGCGTAAATGGTATCGGCAGCGTTATCGCCTTCGTTGTAGCAAGGAATCAGGATCGAAATCAGCGGCTCGCCTTCCAGCGGCGGCGGCAGCGTGTCGTCCTGCCATGGCCAGTGGCGCTCCCAGTGCAGCCAGAAATACAGGCCGCCGGCGATCCACAACCCGGACATGAACAATGGGTAGAAGAACACGAACGACATCAGGAACTGGCCGGTCACGAGGAAGATCAGCCCCAGCGGAACGCCAAGGACAATCGCCAGAACAAGCAGGGCTAACAGTCTATCCAGCATGTTATGGATTCCATTTGTTGGAGAGTGCAGGCCTTACGGTTTTCAGGTCTGGCAGGTTGTCGAGGAAGTTGTCCGGGTAGTAACCGAAACTGGTTGCGCCCTGGCGCTTGAGCCGGCCCATCCAGTCCGCCAGATGCACGGCGTCGATATCGGCCTGATCCTTCTGGTTCCAGTCACGCGCCTGCAATTCGAACACGGTGCGGTTGAGCGCGCCGGGACGTTTCTTCACCGTGGCAACCAGTTCTTCCAGCCACGGGCCGGACTCGGCCAGCGTCTGTTTTTCCATCAATGGCATGGCCATCGGCGCCGTCCAGTCGTAGGTGGCGAGGAAGTCATCGAGGTTCTGCGCGAACCACGCTTCGCTTTCAGGATTGAGCATCGGCTCGGCGAAGATGTTGCGTGCGGTCAGCACTTGCGGGCCGCGAATCGCACGGACCTTGGCGGTCAGTTCGTTGGTGAAGTCGATCAGGTAGCGGCTCTTGAAACGCGTCCAGCGTTGCATCGCCGCCGGATCGTCGCGCAGCGCGGCAATCGAACCCGGCAGACCTTGAGCGGCGTAGGCCTTCAAAGCATCCGGGCTGGCGTCTTCGAAATCCGAAAGCACCGCATCGTCGTGGTAGAGAATGCCGTCGACCGAGGTCAGCCGCGCCACGTCTTCATAGATTTCACCGATGATCTTGCGCACTTCGGGATTGAACGGTGACAGGCGTTTGTACTGCTTCGGGTCGACCGAGGTGATGGCGGTTTTCGGGTCCCAGCGGGTTACACGCGGCAGCTTCGAATCCAGCTCGAAACTCAGCACCGGCATCCACGCAAAGACCTTCACGTGGGCACGGGTGCGCAGTTGCCAAGCGACGCGGTCGAACAGGTCGGCGCGCATCGGCAGGTGGCGGTTGGGGAAGTACAGCGAATGCACCAGACCATCGCCCTTGGGATCGGCGAAGGCTTGCAGAAACACCGTGCTGGCGCCCAGGTCAGCCATGCGCTGCACCAGTTTGCCGAGGTTGATGTCCTGCTGGGCCGGGTCCGGGTCGTAGACGTTGTCGAGATCGACATGCACCACGCGCATCGGCGCTTCGGCCTGCACCGAAACGATGCTGTTGGCGAAATGCTCGCCGTCAGGATCGGACGCGACGAGAAAGCGCGGCCCGCTCATCAGGTTATCGAGGGTGTCGAGGCCGTCGTCCAGGGTCAGGGCCATTTCATAGCCCTCCTCACCGACCACGGTCAGCGAGGTACCGTCGGCGGTGCCGTACGGCCAGACCCAGACCCGTGGTTTGTAACCGGTGGCCTTGCGGATCTTCTCGGAAATGTTCTTCACGTCGGTACGAATGCGTGCCTGGAAATCGGCTTCGGATTCATAGCGTTTGGTGACCGGGTCATAACGCCGGGTCGCGGCGGCCGGTTGCAGGTTGCCCTGCGGGTTGCCAAGGATGCCTTTGTGGTTGGCATCGGTGTGAGCGGCGATCTCTACCAGACCGGACTTGGAAATTTCGCGAATCTGCTGCCAGGTCAGGAAGTTGTCACGGTTACGCGGCGTGCCGGCGAAATCCACCGGTTGATTGAGCGGCGTGTCGATCCAGGTGCCCACCGGCGCCAGCAAGGCTGGCCAGTTGTAGGCGCGCAGCACCGGCAGCACGCGGGTATAGAAGCTGGCATAACCGTCGTCGAAACTGAGCAGCACCGCTCTCGCCGGCAGCTCCGGGCCACCCTTGCGCGCGGCCATGATCTGGTCGACGGTCACTGGTTTGTAGCCGTTCTCGCGCAGCCAGGCGAGTTGCTCGATCATGCGCTCGGTGCGCACCGCCACCACGGCCTGATCGGGATCACGGTCTTCGACGTCGTGATAGGCAATGCCGAGCACATGGTTTTTTGGCCACGGTTGTTCACTGGCCGCGACCGGGCGCTCGGAGGGCGGCGCGAAGGCCGGGGCTTGCTGGGCGCAGGCGCTGATCAGCAGCGCTCCCAGCAGAAGGATGAAACGCGAGATAAAAGGCATCTTCAAACTCTTCTAGAAGCGGAAAGTGAGGTCGACGAGCAGACGCAGATCAGTTTCCCGATCACCGTCGTAAGGCCGGTTGATCACACTGAACATGCCGCCCACATCGAACACGTCGTTCCAGGCGTACCGTTGGCCGTAACCGAGCAATGCCATGCCGCCGGTGCCGTGGTCGCGCTGGCTGTAGGTGCCCGCGCCGGCCTGGAATTGCTGGCTCCAGGAAGTCTCGTAGCGGTGGTAGAGCACGTGGTTGACGTTGACCAGCGGCATCACACTGAAGTCCGACTTCGGATTGAAGTACGGCACGTCGTCGGATTTCGAGTTGTGGCTGGTGCCGACTTCCAGGCCGGCGTCGACCTGAATGTTCGGCGCGGTGTAGATGCCCTCGCGCCCGGTCACCAAGGCTTCGACGCGGTTGTTGCCATCGCTGAAGTGCGACGGGCTGACCGACACGCGCCACTCGCGGCTTTCGTTGGCGCGCCAGCGCAGGAACGCACTGCCGCCATTGGCCTTGATGTCGCTGTTGAGCGCGCGCAGCGGCGTTTCCGCCGAGAGGTATTCGAGGCTGCCGCCGTACTGCCAGTGATCGTTGATGTCGCGGGCTATCGCCAGGCGTGCGCCTTGTTTGTCACCGAAGCCGTAATCGTGATTCGACACCTCGGCTTCGAGGGTCATGTCACGGGTGCGCCGTTCCAGGCCGACACGCTGGAAACGATGGTGGCCAGTGCCTTCGGCGAAATCACCGGTGGCATAACCGGCGCCGGCAAACACCCGCCAGTCTTCGTTGATCGGTGGGCTGTAAAGGGTGCTCTGGATACCGAAATCTCGGCTGCCGCTGACCGCACCGGCATCGCCGCTGCCGCCACCGTTGGCCTTGCCGCCGTAGGCTTCGACGCGCAGTTCGGCCATGTCATGCACTTCGCGTTCGCGAGCCAGGCGCTGCACCTGCCGGTTGTCCGGATAGCGCGCGACCACGTCGTCGACCAGCGCATCGTTCTGCCGCCACTCCTGCAACTCCATCGCGGTGCGCGCCTGAGCGACTTCCAGGCCGGCATCGCGCGGGGCCATGCTCTCGGTTTCCTTGAGCTGGCTTTCCGCGCGGCGCGGCATCTGGCGGGCGAGGTAGAGATCGGCCTGGGCCAGACGCAAGCCAAGGTTACCCGGCGCTTGATCGACCAGCGTCTGCAAGCGCTCTTCGCCGTGCGGAAGATCGGAACCGTAGGTGCCAGCCTGAGCGGCGAGTTGCTGGGCGTCCATCCATTCGTCGTTGGGGTTGCCGACCGGCAAACCCTTGAGTTCGACGCGCGGACGCTGGGATTTCGCTGCGTCCTCGGCGACCTTGCGAGCTTCGTCGGCGCGGTCGCTTTCCAGCAGCGAGTAGTACAGCGCAGTGGTGTCCTCAAGACGATCACCGACATCGGCGTCCGGCGCTGAAAGCACCTGGCGATACAGATCAGTGGCAATCTCAGGCTCGCGCTGATCCAGATAAGACGCCGCCACCCAGCGCAGGGCGTAGGTCGGAATCTCCACACCCTCCGCTTGCAGTTTCTGGTATTCACTGATGACGTCGGCAGTGCGCGCGCGGGCCTTGAGCGCGCCCATGCGATCGATGCGCCAGCGCGTCACGTCGTCGTGAGCAGTGGCGTCAGGGGCCCAGGTCGCGAGCAATTTGTCGTAATCGGCCAGCGCGCGGTCGGCAATGACGTAGCGTTCCTTCTCGCTGCGCGTGGCCAGTTCGGCGAGGCGCACGCGTTCGGCGGCGAGATCGCCTTCCAGGCGGCGCAAGGTCACCGGATCAATCAAACCGGGACGTTGACTGGCCAGACGCAGCGCCGGTTCAGGCAGACGGGCCTTTTGCAGGGCGACCACGTACTCGCGGGCGACTTCCGGTTTGTTGCCGGCGCGGATGAAGGCTTGATCGAATTCAAACAGCGCATCGTATTGTTTGCCGGCGCGGCCGAGGGCATAGCCCAAGGCCAGGCGGCGTGACGGATCGTCGGGTTTGGCGGCGACCAGCGCCTGCGCGCGGGTGACGGCCTGATCGGGCTTGCCGGCATCGGCCTGAGTCAGCGCGAGGCCCAGTTGCAGGTCAGCGTTGTCCGGCTCCAGCGCCAGCGCCTTGTTGTAGACCTGGGTAGCCTGATCCCAGCGCTTGAGGTTGCGATAGGCACGCGCGGCGGCGGTCAGTGCCTGCACCGGCAGGACGCGGTCGCGACCCTGGGTTTCATAGACCTTGACCACTTCGGCATCGAGCCCGGCCCAACTGGCGATTTGCAGGTGATCGCTGACCTGGCCGTCGCTGGCCTGGCCCGGCGGCACCTGACGCAAAACCGTCAGCGCAGGCGTGTAATGCCCGGCGCGGGCATCGCGCACCATCTCGTCGTAGGGTGTGTCGGCCAACGCCAGCACTGGCCAGAGCAACTGGCTGCACAGGGCAAATCGGAACAAAGGGCGCAAACCACGATGTAATACAGGGCCATCAATACGCGGCATTTGTCAGCATCCTTACATGGCCAGCCGGGTCGCAATGCCCTCCTTGCCCATTCGTAACGGTGGCCGACGATGACAGCCCTCGGCCAAGCTTGGTGAGGCAGTCTGCACGCAAGCGTAGTCGAATTTTCACAACGCAATAATTGTTCAGAATCGGCCCATCTGTACAAAACCCGTACAGCAAAACGCCCGGCGCCTGTTTACACAGGGGCCGGGCGTCTGGAGGGCGCGCGGTGGGCTTATTGCTCTTGGGTGACGCCGGCAAACTTGCTCATCAGGAAGCCGATGAACTGCTCGACGGTCATCTTCTGGCCGTTGAATTCGACCTGATTGGCCGCGTAATGCAGTTTGGTCACCACGTTGGTGCCGTCGGCGACAGCCAATTGCGAGCCGACCGCCATGCCGGCGAACATGTCCGCCGCTTCCTTGGACTGATCGACGATGGCTTTGGCGTCAGTCTGGCCATCGAGTTGCGCCTGCACGCTGAGCAGATCGACCAGCATCGGCTTGGACACCTGAATGTTCAGGTCGAGCAGCGCGATCAGTTGCTTGCCGAGTTGATCCGGCGGCAGGTCCATCGATTGCGGCTTGGTCAGGTCGATCACCAGATTGGCGCGGCTTTCACCGTTGGCGGTGTTGAACGACAGGTTCTCCAGCGCCAGCTGCGGACCGGCCGCCAGCAACTTCTGCAGATCGGCTTTGACCTGGGCGTTTTCCGCTTCGGTCAGATTCAGCTCCGGTGCCGGCAAACCTTGTGCGGCGGCCTCGGCGGCGGCTTTTTCATACGGCTGCAATTTGGTCTGGTAGATCTGCATCAGCGACATGGTCGACGGAATGTCGAGGTTCTTCAGGCTCATGGCCATGGCCGCCGAACCGACTTTTTTGTCGTTGAGCGTCACTTCGCCGATTTTGTAGTCGGCACGCCCCGAGGCGTTGCTGCCGCTTTCTTCGGTGCGGTTCTTCATTTCGAAGTTCTTCACGCCCAGCACCATCGGCTTGGCGCCGAAGGTGGTTTTGCTGCTGGTCACTTCCAGGGTGTTTTCCCCGGTGTAGTAGCCGTAGCTGCTCTTGGCGAGGTTGCTGGCCAGGGTCAGACCGTTGAGCTCGACCTGCACCGGCGCCTGGTCTTCCGACACGGTGACCAGTTTCAGATTGTCCATGTAACCGTCGGCCTTGACCTTCTGCGCCTGGGCGCTGGCGGCGATGTCCATGCTCAGACCGGAAAACTTCAGGCTCGACTGCTCATCCAGCGCAGTTTCGAACGGCACCAGATTCAGAGTGCTGGTGGTCGATTCGTCGTAACCGATGTTGGTCACGCCCTTGAGCGGCGCGGCGCCGTTGGTGGCGGCGAACCATTTTTCCGTGGACGGGCTCTTTTCCAGCTCGTAGTTGCTGGTGGCCATGACCGGCAGCCACTTCAGCGAAACCAGACGCGAGAACGGCAGCGGGCCGTGTTCGATGTGGTCGACGAACAGCAGCTCGACCGGCGCATCACCGAACATCTCGCCCTCGCCCTTGAGGCGATAGTGCGCGGTGCTGGTGAAGGTGTGGCGTTCCAGCGACACCAGTTCCAGCGACGCGGTGCCGTTGGAGCCGGCCATGGCGGTCTGCAACTCTTTGTTGGCGTTGGTCACGGCGTTGTTCAGCACGCCTTCGATCTTGGTCCCGGTGTACCAGGCCCCGCCTGCGCTGATCGCGCCGATGGCAACAACAATTCCGAGAAGCACGCCTGCTGATTTATTCATGAATGACCTGATCGGTTTCCGTGGCTGTGGATGAAGTCGTCTTCCTTGAACCCGGGATCGGGTCACGGCTCGACTGTGCAAAAGTGACGGGAAGGTTAGCATCCGCCACTCGGAGTGGTTGGCTTTTTAATCCGGCCATACGGCTGTGCCGGTCATACCGAAACCTGAGACGGTTTTGCCCCTAAAAGGTGCCGCAGGTCCTTCATGCTGTCCTGAATCATTGCCGACGCAGACTGGCCGTCATAGCGGATGCTCGATTCGTAATAGCTGTAAACGCTGGATGACTGACGCACCGAGGAAAGCCAGTTGAACGATCCCACGGCGAGCCATGCGTCATCCACCAGAAGCATCTTGCTGTGCACACTGCGCACCTGCGTGTTTCTGAACTTCGCTCCGGCCTCTTCAAGCAACCGGACACACTCTTCGAAAGCTTGCGCTTTTGTCGGCTCGGCACTGCACAATTCACGACTGCTGATGACCACGACGCTGACGCCACGGGTGCATGCCTCGCGGATCAGCGTCGGTA
Source organism: Pseudomonas sp. Sample_14 (assembly GCF_004307515.1). Classification (NCBI taxonomy): domain Bacteria; kingdom Pseudomonadati; phylum Pseudomonadota; class Gammaproteobacteria; order Pseudomonadales; family Pseudomonadaceae; genus Pseudomonas; species Pseudomonas sp. Sample_14. The sequence goes on from NZ_RCOC01000093.1 coordinate 203,250, forward strand.
CCTGATCCTGCCTGATTGCATCCTTCGTAAGATAGGGAGACACGATGATCAGACGCTCTCGGGCGCTTTCGAAGGCTGATCGCAGGGTTTGCCTGTGACTTTCCAGATCGCTGATTTGCTCGGTGAAATACGGGTTATAGGCCGGCACCAGCCATTGCAGGGGGATTCCCTTGAGTTCATTGCGCTCGTCCTTGAACAAATGCCGGCCGAGAATCGCCGACGGGGTTGTTCCGACCGGGTTGAAGAGGTTCATGTTGCCAAACACCAGAAACGCGTCTTGTGCCCGAGAGATAGCAACGTTCAAAAGAGAACCTGCATCCTTGTCGAAAAAAGGCGACCCGGGTTCGGTATCCAGACCATAGGTCGGTGAAAATATAATCAGCCGGCGCTCAGCGCCCTGCAGACTGTGAACGGTGCCTACCGTTATGCCATGTCCGGCACCGAGACTGTGATCCAGCGCCTGACGAATTGCCGAGGTCTGCGCCGCGAACGGCGTGACGACCGCCACCAGATCCTTGTAAGCTTTTTTGTCTTCGGCGAAAGAAGCCTCGATGCCTGCTCGATGTTCCTGCAACCAATGAGCAATCACCTGTGCCTCGACCTGATTGCGTCGGCTTTTACCGACACGTTGGTCCAGCCCCGTCAGGTGGACGTAGCCCAGACTGGGACTGAAACGGCGAGGGCCTTCTTCGCGGCAAGGCTGCAACAATTGTTTGTAAACCAGCTCATTGCAGATCTCGATGATTTCGCGCCAACAGCGACGATGCTCACTGAGGAACATGCCACGACCACGCCTGGCATGCTTGGTGTAAGGCGTAGCCTGTTGGGCGACCCGCATCAGATTGCCTTTTGAAGCTGATCTGCCCGATTCGCAAAACGCCTCCCAGCCATCGCCCAGCAGGCCGAAGTGCCGAGCATTGGCCAGATCGATCGAGGACGGCAAACCATGTACCGGGGCAATTTGATCGACGTCACCGACAACCATCGCCCGCTTGGCCAGCGCAAAGGCGGGAACGCCGATCTGGGAGGCGACCTGGCCGGCTTCGTCGACGATCAACAGATCGATGCAATCGAGCAAGGGAAGGTACTGGCTTTTCCAGCCACTGAACCGGTTTGGCAATGAATAAAGGGTGACCACGGAGCAAGGAAACAACTTGGCCAGACGGCGGTATTGGCGCTCGAGTCGCTCCGGCGACAGGGTGTCCTCTACTTTGGAAAAACGCGCAAGCGTTTGCTCGACCTCCAGCAGATAACGCGCTTCCCAGTAATGGGTCGCCCATTTGAACGCTTCAAATCGCAGCCCTTTGTCGAGTGCGTCCTGGATGACTGCGGTTTCAAGCTGCCCATTGGCGTCGCCGAAGCTCTCCAGCCGAGCGATTGTTTCGTTGAGCGTCGAGAGCGACTGGCGTGTCGTCGTCAACTGCGTTTGTAGCCGCTCGTGGTTTTTCGAGAGCGCTTCGGCTTGCTTGGCCAATAGCGCATCGAAGGCTTCGCGGCTGCCGACATGATGGATCTGCGCTCCCAATGTTTCGCTGTGGTCGATGGCGACCCGAGCAAAGAAGACATCGTCGCGGCGGCTTCGCAGCGACTTCCGCCCGCACCAGGCCATGAACGTGACGAAAATGTTTTCCTGCTCTACGTGAAGCTTCCAGGCCAGCTTCAACTTTTGAACCTGCACCAGCGCGTCGGCAGCCCTCTGCAGGTCTTTCACGCCGCCGTTGATCGAACCCTCAAGCGCTGAGCGTGCGTGTGCCGCCATTTCCTGCGAGACACTCACTGCGCCGAACAGCGTATTGAGCGCGATCAGATCTTCAGTGACGCGTTCGATACGACTGCAGCAAGCTTCGAGTCGAGCATGAAGCTCGGTGGTTGCGCCTTCAAGCGACGGCTCGCGTAAGCGTCCCAATGCGTTTTGGGCGCACTGTAGAAAATGGTCAAGGGCCAGCGCAAAACCTTCGGCCTTTTCCACCAACTGAAAGTCATGCACCGAGTTCTTGCCCATACCTTTCAAGGCATGAACGGTGAAGCCGTGCATGTCGTTTTCTCGGCTTTTGGCAGGCAGGTACAGACCGTAACTCTCAAGCCCTTTGATCCACCGACCGGTCAATGGTCCATCTCGCTCCTTGACCTTGGCGAAGGCTTCCAGGATGTTGACGACAGCTTGATTGTTCGTCGAGGTTGCGACGATCAGCGGCGGCTCCTCTTGCGCCCTCGCCTGTTTGATCCACAGCGAAGCGATGACGCTCAACAACAGCGTGGTTTTACCGGTACCCGGAGGGCCATCGACGGCTGTCACCGCGTCCGGCAGGGAAAAAAAGTGCACCAGCGATTCACGCTGCGATGGCGACAGCCCATAGCGGCATTCCATTTGCCCCAGATGTTCAATCGAACCTGCCAACTGCTGCTCGGCCGTGAGCAACGGCTTGTCTGTGACAGGGTTGAGGAGAGTTTCGAGCAGATGCAGCGCGGCATCACTGTCGTGACGCAAATGATCGAGCAAGGTCTGGATGTGCTGCGTTGCACCATTGGCGCTGGTTGCAAGCAGAATCAGCGGGTGATTGAGCCTTTCGTACTGATCGACCTGAAGATTTTCCCACTCCTGCCCGCAGACCTCACGACAAAAGGTTCTGGCGTTGTAGACAAGACTGTTCCAGTCCGTCGGACGAGGTAGCCGGGCATACACCCGGTCGACGTCTTCCACGGTACCGACCGTAACCTGATAGGCACTTGGCTCAAGGAAGTTGCGTGGCGCAACGGGTCGCAGGTTTTCCGGATCAATGCTGAGCTTGCCGTTGCGTTGCAACAGGCCGAAAAAGAACAGTGGTGCGATGCATTCAGGCAGCAGTCTGCTTGGATGGCCATGCTCCGGTCGCAGGCCGAAGAGAAAAGGGCAGACGATGACTCGTAGTGGCCAGCCCTCATCGGCGTCGACCTTGACCGCGCGATCAGTTGAGCTGGATTTGGGTCTCTGCCCGTACAGCTTCTTGCAGCAATGGTCGGACAGCTCGCCGCGTATGATTTCGTCCAGCGTGAGCGCGCGCGAGGCCTGATCAAGCTCAGGCATCAAATTACAGGCGTCGGCCAACGCAGCGCTCAAGTAGTCGAGATGAACCTTTACATTCCCTTGCATCAGTTTTGCAGCCATCAAAAAAGTCTGCGGCCATTATGCCAGCAGGGTAGAAAAACCCCATCCTGGGATTTTCAGGAATACTGAACCTCGATTTCATCCAGCTGATGATCAAAGCTCTTCAGCCGAGCGGTCCAGGTATACACCAGCACTTCAAAGTCGCGATCGATCACCGCTCCGCCGGTGGTATCCGCCCGCACATCGCAGAAATCCAGCTGATAGCGTTCGCGGGCCATGGCCGTGGCGACGTCGGACAGCTCGCGGGCGTTGTTCAGCCAGTGCCAGCCGTCATCGGCGATCTGCTTGTCGAGTTCCAGGCATTGCTTCTTCAGGGCTTCGAGGCTTTTTTCCAGCGGCGTGCCGGTGAGCTCGCCCATGACTTCGGCGAAGGTTCGCCCGGGCTGCCAGTAGCTGCCCCAGAAGTAGCGGTCGAACACGGTTTCGACCCGGCGCAGGGCGACTTTGGTGTCCCAGATCAGCACGAGCATCCTGCCCCGTTCGAGCTGGCGCTTCTTGACCCGTTGCAGCTGAATCGAGGTCCACGCGACGACGACGATCGCCATCACCGCGATCAGCGCAACGGCGCTGTCGAGGAAGATCATCGCCGTATCGATCTGGTGGGCCAGCATGATCCCGTAGAAATACGTGGCCGAGAGCAGCACCAGTGCGACCAGAGCGCACCAGAAGCCGAGAGCGTAAGGGTTTTTCATTATTGGTTTCCCCTGGGCCAGCACGAGCAATGTGCATTGCAGGAGCGCTTGGCATGGGGCGCCCCTCCAACACTTCAAAGCATAGCAACGACCTCAGGGTTTGCTGGCGCTCGAGGTGTTCGTTCGTCCGCTTTCCCAGCCACCGCCCAGGGCGAGGAACAAATCGATCTGGCTCATCGCGACCTGGGTGTTGGCGGCGGCCAGTTGCGCGGTGACATCGGTATAGGTGCGGGTTGCTTGCAGGTCGGCAAGGAACGACTCGCGGCCGGCCTGGAAGAAGCGGTGCGTCTGCTCGGCGGCGAGCTTCGCCGACTGCTCGGCTTCGGCCAGCGCATCGCGGCGTTGCAGCAGCGCGCTGTACTGGGCCAGACCGGTCTGGGTCTCGCGGATGGCGTTGAGCACCACGCCGTCGAAATGCGCCAGCGCGCCTTGAGTGTTGGCCTCGGCTTCACGAATGCGCGCACGGGCGCCGTTGGTCGGTACTTTCCAGCTCAGCGACGGGCCAAAGCCCCAGCGGTTGGTCGACGGATCGCCGAGGTCATCAATGATGCCGACGGTGCCGATGGTCGCGCCGATGCTGATGTCCGGGTACAGCTCACCGGTGGCGATGCCGATGCCGGCGGTTGCCGCTGCGAGACGCCGCTCGGCCTGACGAATATCCGGGCGGCGCTTGAGCAGCGCAGCGCCGTCACCGACCGGCACCAGTTGCGCGATCTTCGGCAACTCGGCGCAACTGGCGGTACCTGCCGGCAACTGTTCGACCGGTTTGGCCAGCAGCATCGACAGACGGAACAGCCCCGCCTGACGCGCGGCTTCATAGCGCGGCAAGTCGGCGCGCAGGGATTTGAATTGGGTCTGCGAGCGGGTGACCTGGGTCTCGTCGCCCCGCCCGGCATCGCGCAGGCGCTGGATCAGCGTGGTGCTCTGCGATTGCAGATCGAGAGAGTGCTCGGCGATTTCCCGCTCTTCGTTGGCTGCGCAGACCTGGGTGTAAGCACGAACCACGTCCGCCACCAAGGTGATACGCGCAGTGTCGGCGGCGGCCTGAGTTGCATCGGCATTGGCTTTGGCCGCTTCGATGCCGCGCTGCAAGGTGCCCCACAGGTCGAACTGGTACGAAGCGCTGATGCCGATATCGGCAATGTTGGCCACCGGGACTTTCTCCGGCAGCAGGAACGCCTGACCGGATTCCTGCAAACGTTGCGCGCCCATTTTCACCCCGCCGCTCCAGCCACCAGCGGCCTCGGCTTCATCCACCTGAGCACGTGCCCGCGACAGGTTCGCCGCCGCTACACGCAAATCGGTATTGGAAGCCATGGCCTGCTGCACCAGTTGATCAAGGCGCGGGTCTTTATACAGCCGCCACCAGTCGGTCGGCACCGGCGCCGAGACAACCGGTTTGCCGGCGACTGCCAGCTCACCCTGAATATCCTTGCGCTGCACCGCCGCGTCAGTGGGCACCTGATAATCCGGGCCGATCATCTGACAGGCCGAGAGCATCACGCCCAACCCGGCGATCAACCAGGCCCTGCTCATGGCTGCGGCTCCTCATGCTGATCGTCGATGATCGACACAGTGGCGGTACGCCCGGCGATCATGCGGAAGTCGGCCGGCACCTCATCAAAAGCGATGCGCACCGGAATCCGCTGCGCCAGGCGAACCCAACTGAACGCCGGGTTGACGTTGGGCAGCAGGTTGCTGCCGCTGGTGCGGTCGCGGTCTTCGATACCGGCGACGATACTTTCGACATGTCCGCGCAACCGCGCGCGGTCACCGATCACGCGGATATCCACCGATTGCCCGACGTGGATGCCGTCGAGTTTGGTTTCTTCAAAATAGCCGTCGATGTGGAAGGAGTTGCTGTCGACCACCGACAACACCGGGCGCCCGGCGGTGACGAATTCCTGCGGACGCGGCGCGCGGTCGTTGACGTAACCGTCGACCGGGCTGCGGATCACCGAGCGATCGAGGTTGAGCTGCGCACTGTCGACCGCCACCAAGGCTTCGGCCAATGCCGACTGTGCACGGGCGACGCGCGACTGGCTTTCTTCCAGCTGTTCGGCCGGCACCAGATTGCCGAGGCCACGGTTACGCTTGGCTTCACGCTGGGCCTGGGCGAGGGTTTCTTCGCGATCGGCAACGGCGGCCTTGGCCTGGCGCAGGGCCAGTTTGAAGCGATCCTGGTCGATGCTGAACAGCACCTGGCCACGCTTGATCAACTGGTTGTCCTTTACCTCGACCTGCTGGATCAACCCGGACACGTCCGGGGCGATCTGGATGATGTCGGCGCGAATGTGGCCGTCGCGGGTCCACGGCGCGAACATGTAATACATCACCATGCGCCAGACGAGGACAACGGCAAAAGTCACGATCAGCAGGGTCAGAACCACGCGACCGATGGTCAGAAACGGTTTTTTCATGTCATCAGGTATCGACTGAGTGAGTCCACGCCGTACAGCAGCACGGCGTAGAGCGCCACGTTGAACAATGCCCGGTGCCAGACCAGACGGTAAAAGTGCAGGCGTTGCAGCACGCCGTGCACCAACAAAAACAGCACGTAAGTAATGCCCATCAGCACCAGCAGGGTCGGCAGGAAAATGCCGCTGATATCCAGATCACCGATCATAGGGGCGCTCCATCGGGCAGCGGTTCTTCGGGCTCGGCGCTGGAGACGAACTCGACGCCGGGCAGCAAGGCCAGACGCAGACCGCTCAAGGCGTGCAACAGGTGTCGACGGGTTTCATCGTCGCCCTGGCCGTTCAGCGCACGTCGGGTGCGATCAAGGGTCATCAGCAGACCGCTCGGTGCCGGCAGGCGTTCGTCGGCTTTGAGGCAGGCGCGGAAATACTCGCCAACCTCGCCCACCACTTGTCGCAGCAGGGCGTTTGGCACGCCAGTGACGCGCGGGGTGTAGGCAAGCAGATCGAGCATGTTCAGACCGACACGCACTTCGCGCATGGCGATACCGGTGTCCTGACCGGTCAGGGCCAGGCGCGGCAGGTGCTGCATCAGCCGATCAAGCAGTTGCACGCCCAAGTGCCGATGCTCGGCGAGGCTGGCTGGCTCGGTCATGCTGACAATGTCTTTCCAGCTGAATCGGGTCAGACGCTTGGCCGCGAGTTCGGCACCGAATGGCCGCGCCACCAGCGTCCAGATAAAAGCGAACAACAGCCCCAGCGGTCCAGCCAGATTGGAGTTGGCGAAGGCGAAAAAGTCAGCGTCGTAGGCGCCCTGAATACTGATGAACGACGAGGTATTGACCAGCGTCAGCAGCATGCCGAGGTAGAAGCGCGGCTGCACGGTCAGCGTGCCGACGCAAATGAACGGCACGGCAAACGCCAGCACCAGCATCGGGAAATCGTGCAGGTTGGGCAGAATCAGAAACAGGTAAAGGCTGGCAAACAGCACCGACATCCCGGTCCAGAAAAAGAACCGGTAAATCTGCGGCGCCGGGTCGTCCATCGAGGCAAAGAAGCTGCACGCCACCGCTGCCAGGATCACCGCGCTGCCGCCGTCCGGCCAGCCGAGCAGGATCCACAGCACCGAAGCAACGATGATCGCCAGAATGGTCGAGGTCACCGAGTACAGCATCAGCCCGCGATCGATGAACGGCGTCAACCGGCCCAGGCGCCAATGCCGGTACACCGCGCGCCAGCTGTCCTGGCGCTCGCACAGAATCGCATCCTGCAGGCTGCGGCAGTCCTGCCACAGATCGATGAACTCACCGAGGCGGTAGATCGCATTGGAGAACAGCAACTGCTTGCGCTCCTCCAGCGCTTCGGCGCTCGGTTGCAACGCGTCAAGTTGATCTCTGAGTGCTTGCCAGCGCTCGAGATTGGCGTCCGCGTGGCCCAGCCATTCCCGGGTCGCGGTCAGCAACGGCTGGAATTTTTCCACCAGTTCCGGGGTGCGCCGCTCGAGTGCATACAACGAATCCTCAAGGGCATCGATCACCGGCAGCAGATGAATCATGCGCCCGCGCAGTTCCTTGGTGTTGCGCACGGTTTGTGGCCGCGCGCCTTCGTGGGGCAACTGGCCGATCATCAACTCGAGGCTGTTGAAGTTGGCGACCATGGCCATGCGCAGCGCGGTGACTTCTTCCGGTTGCACATCGCGGCTGAGAAACTTCAGGCTGTAGCTCGTCGCATCGGCGAACCACTTGCTTACTGCATCGTTGAACAGCGGCGCCAGCCGACGCGGCCAGAACATCGCACCGACCACCGCAGCGACGGCGATGCCAAGGAAAATCTCTTCGGTACGCGCCTCGGCCACGTCCCACACCGCCAGCGGATTATCCACCACCGGCAGGGCAATCAGCGGCAAGGTGTAACCGGCCAGCATCAGCGCATAGCTGTTGGCGGTGCGCAGATGCAGGGACATGAACAGCAGAATGCCGGTCCACAACGCGATCACCACCACCAGCACATAGGGGCTCTGTACGAACATCGGCACGAACAGCACCGCCGCCGCCGCGCCCAGGAAAGTGCCCGCCGCGCGGTACAGCGCTTTGGAGCTGGTCGGGCCGAGAAACGGGCTGGAGACAATGTACACCGTGGCCATCGCCCAATACGGACGCGGCATTTGCATGAGCAAGGCGATGTACAGCGCAATCATCGACGCTGCAAAGGTACGGACCCCGTAAAACCAGTCACGGGCCGGCGGCATGCCAGTGAAAAAACCGTTCAAGAATTGACCACCACAGGCGAACTCGCCGCCTCAAAAGCCCTCAGTACCCGAAGCGTAGCTTCCAGATCGCTGCGCTCGATGCCTTCCAGCACCTCATGACGCAAGCGCACCAGCTCGGCCTCCACCGCTTGCACCAGCTCGCGACCGGTATCGGTCAGGCTCAGGCACTTGGCCCGGCGATCCTGCGCATCTTCGGTGCGACAGACGTAACCGGCATGGCACAGCTGATCGAGCAAGCGCACCAGCGAAGGACTCTCCATCCCCGCAGCTTGGGCGACTTGCACCTGACGCACGCCCTCACCCAAACGCCCGATCATCAACAAGGGCACGGCGCAGGCTTCGGAAATTCCATAGTTGACCAGCGTGGTCTGGCAGATCTTCCGCCAATGCCGGGCGGCCACCACCATGGCGCTGCTGATGTTCATCTGGAGACTGTCGAGGGAATCGGACACGGGATAACGGACACTGTTAGTTTGCTAACTATCAATATCGCATTGGAGGGGAATTCAGTCAAGTTTTGAAACAAATCTCCCCACGCTTGGCCGAGGCGTACCACGAGTTGGATTTGTAATTTTTCGAAGAAAAAATCTAATGCGACGGACAAAACGAAATTTTTTTTACAGAAAGGAGTTTTTTTTTACATCTGAGCCTTTTCGCGCAATTTTTTTTACATGCTGCGCCTCATGCCAGACGATACAGCAACTAATCCCACACTTTGGTGGCCCAGTCCGGTCACTCAAGAATCTCATCGACAAACATCGGCCACTTGAATAAAGCGGGGGCTCGTTCAACGGTTCCTGGCAGTATCGTAAACACTGCTGCGTTCGCGCTTGCCAACCGCTAGCACGGAAACTACGACTCGTTCGTCGATGACTTGGTAAACCAATCGATACCCCGAGGCTTTGAGTTTGATTTTGTAGCAGTCGGGCATGCTGTGGAGGGCGTCAGCCGGGATTCTGGGAAGCTTCAGCCTCTCACCCAGCTTCTTTTTGAACTGCTCCCGCAACGTATGACCCAGCTTGTTCCACTCTTTGTGCGCAGACGGCAGAAACTCAAGCTTATAAGTCATCCAGGCTTACCGAAATGGGCGTTTCGTGGAGGCGCGAACGAACAATGTCAGCCAGCTCAAGATCATCAAGCCGCTCCATCATTGCTTCATAAACTTCGGCCGGCACCATATAGCCCATGACGCGATTGTGGTTGAGGACAGCGACGGCCCCCCCATGTGCACCGTTCAACACGGCAGTAGGATTTTTCTTCAGTTCAGAGACACTGACAGCCATATCGGCGAGAACGCTTTGCATAATAAGAACCTCAAATTAGGACGTGATTTTGGTCTATTTATGCCATGTGGACAACTGTGGCGTTCAACGAGGATACAACTTCGCGATGATCACCCCACCCGCCCCTTACGCAACATCACATTCAACTGATCCACCACCTCCGCCCAATCCGCATCATCCAGAATCTCCTCGCGCAGAAACTGCGCCTGACCTGCCGTCCAGAAAAACGCGTCAGCCAGATGCAATTCCGGCTTGAGCGGCGAATGGCTGGCGATGAATTTGTCGATGCCGGTCGGATCGTCATCGAGGCCGAGTTGTTTGAACAGGGCCGGTAGGCTGTGCTGCGGATTTTCCATGATGCAACTCCTCTGCAATTCAGGTCCGGCGTTGCGCCGTTTGCTGCAATGGAGTTGATCATAGCTGGCGCTGCGGGTTCAGGGTCTGGCGACGTCAAGTGAGCCTGCGGCCAGTTGCGCTGCCGGATAGACCGACTGCCATCCGCCACCGAGCGCCTTGTACAACCCGACCATCGCCAGTGACACGCCGGTCGAGCTTTCTACCCATTGTTCCTGCGTGGCGAGCAAGGCGCTCTGCACGGTTAGGACGTTGACGAAATCGACCACGCCTTCGACGTATTGCTGTTGCGCAGTACGCAGGGCGATCCGGTTCTGACGCACGGCTTCGGCGAGGCTGTCGCGACGGCGCTGGCTGGCGTTGTAGGCGGTCAGTTGATCATCGATTTCATGCCAGGCACGCAGCACGGTTTGCTGGTAGGCGATCGCCGCTTCCTGCTGTTGGGCTTCACGCAGTTGCAGCATGCCGCGCAAGCGACCGCCGTCGAACAACGGCAGGCTGAATTGCGGGCCGATGGCAAAGGCGCGCGAGCCCCAAGAACCGAAATCGCTCAGTTGCATGGCCTGTGAACCGAAGTTGCCGGACAGGGTGATGCGCGGATAGAAATCACCCTTGGCCACACCGATGTTGGCGGTGGCGGCGTGCAGACGCGCTTCGGCCTGGCGGATATCCGGACGGCGTTCGGCCAATTGCGACGGCAGGCCGATGGCGACTTGCAGTGGCGACTGCGGCACTGCCGCGTCTGTGGATAACGCTTGAGCGAGGGCCTGCGGCGGTTCGCCCATCAGCAGACTGATCGCGTTGATCAGTTGCGCCTGACGCTGCTCGAGCGCCGGCAGCCGTGCCTCGATGGCGGCGACTTGCGCGGCAGCTTCGGCGACGTCCAGGTCGGTGGCCACGCCATCGGCCAGCCGCAACTGCGAGAGTTTCAGGCTGTGGCGAGCGACGTCGAGGTTCTGCTCGGTGACGGCGCGGGTGTTCTGCACCCCGCGCAGCTGAATGTAGTTTTGCGCGGTGTCGGCAAGCACGGTCAGCAGCACGCCGCGACGATCATTTTCCGCCACTTCAAGATTGGCATCAGCGGCTTCGGTTTCACGGCGCACGCGGCCCCAGACATCCAGCTCCCATGAGGCGGAGAAACCGGCATCCCACAGGTTGAAGGCCTCGTCGCCGTTATTTCCCGATGGATCGTTCAAGCCTTTGCCACTGTTGCGTTTGCGCCCGTAGCTGCCGCTGGCGGTGCTGTTCGGATAACGCTCGGCGGTGATCACTTGGCGCGCGGCGCGGCTTTGTTGCAGGCGGCTGCTGGCCAGTTGCAGGTCGAGGTTGCTGGTCAGCGCGCGTTGGGTGAGCGCGGAAAGTTGCGGGTCGTGGAAGGTTTCCCACCAGCGTTCGTTCAGGGGTTCGCTAACGGCCTGGCTTGGGGCGGACCGGGCGGGTTTGGCCCAGTCGGCAGGCTGAGGGGCTTCGGGTTTCTGGAAGTCTGGGCCGACGGTGCAGGCGGTGAGACTCATTGTGAGCAAGGCACTGAAGGTTAGCTGCTGCCACTGGCTTTTTCGCGAGCAGGCTCGCTCCCACAGGGGGAACGCATTAAAAAATGTGGGAGCGAGCCTGCTCGCGAAGGCGGCAGCCGATTCAACACCGATCATCGCTGCGTCACCTCGCGCCCGGACGCCTTTGAGCTGGCGGTATCAATGCTCGCCTCGACCGACATCCCCACCCGCAACCGCTCAGCCAGTGGCTGGCCCGGTTCCAGCACGATCTTCACCGGAATCCGCTGCACAACCTTGGTGAAATTACCGGTGGCGTTATCCGGTTTCACCGCCGCAAAGGTCACGCCAGTTGCCGGCGCAATACTCTCGACGCGGCCGGTCAGGGCTTCGCCACCGAGACTATCCACTCGGACTTGCACATCCTGCCCGGGCTGCACATCGGTCAACTGGGTTTCCTGAAAATTGGCCACCACGTAGGCCTGCTGCAACGGCACCACCGCCAACAGCTTGCTGCCCGGGGTGACGTAGGCGCCGACACGCACCGCGCGCTCGCCGATCATGCCGTCCTGCGGCGCAGTAATACGCGTGTAAGAGAGGTTGAAACTGGCAATCTCCAGCGCCGCCTGCGCGTGTTTCAGATTGCCTTCGGCGGCGTTGCGCTGGGCGGTGAGAATCTCGACCTGCTTGCGTTCGGCCGCCAGCTTCGCGGTCGCGGTGTCGAGGCGAGCCGAGGCCTGATCGATGCGCGTGCGCGCCTGCTGCGCGTTCTGCACGGTACCGGCACCGACACCGGCGAGGTGGTTGTAGCGGTTCAGTTCCTGTTGTGCGAAGGCCATTTCCGCTTTGGCCGAGACCACGGTGGCCTGCGCCTGAGCAATCAGCGACGCCTGCCGCTCCAGGGTCGCGTTGGCGTTCTGCAACTGCGCCCGCGCGACCAGGGTTTGCGCATCCGCCGCTTCCGCCGCTGCGCGCAGATCACGGTCATCGATCAGCGCCAGCAACTGCCCGGCCTTGACCTGCTGGTTGTCTTCGACCAGCACCTGCTTGATGAACCCGGCCACGCGCGGCACCACCAGCGTGTAGTCGGCGGAGACGAAGGCGTCGTTGGTGGTTTGCTCGGTGCGTTGGCCGAACAGCCCGGGCATTGCCAGATATACCAGCACGCCCACCGCCAACGCGGCAGCCACGGCCACCGCGAGTTTTTGCTTGGATTGAGTCATAAAAAACCTTCAGTTTCAGTACAGCGATCAGGTCGGCGCGCGCGGCGGATAAATCCGCGTCGGCAGCCAGAAAATCAGCAGGATCAACGCCACGGCAACGCCGGCCATGCACAGGTACAAATCGGACGAAGTCAGCACCACCGCCTGCTCATGCACGCGGTGAGCGAGACCCGGATCGCTGTGATCGGCCAGCGGCGAATTGCCGAGGCTGTCGACCAACATGGTCGAATGGAAATGCAGGCGCGCGGTGGTCAGCGCTTCGATGACGCCGGTGGCAACCACGGCAGCCAGGCCTTTGACGGTGTTGAACCACGCCGACGCGAAAGGCCCTTCCATCGGCGTGATACTGCCGGTCGACAACATCAGCAGCGGCAACACCGCCATCGGCTGGCCGAAAATCTGCAGCCATTGCAGGACGTAGAAATCGTCGCGAATCCACGCCGAAGTCAGGTGCGAACCGCCCAGGCAGGACAGCGCGAGCATGCTCAGACCAATGCCGAGCACCCAGCGGCAATCGACCCAGCGCAAATTGCACAGCGCTGCCACCAGCGGCAGCGCGATCAACTGCGGCAGCGCGGCAATGAGCATGATCGGCGCGGTTTGCGCCGGACGATAACCCTGCACCTGGGCCAGATAACTCGACGGAATCAGCACCACCGCCAGCAGCACGATCAGCACCCCGGCGAGGGTGATCAACGCAAACAACAGGTTGCGGATGCCGAGCATCTGCAGCTTGAAAAACGGAATCGGCTGCGACCACTCATTGATCAGAAACGCCACCAGCAGCAGCGAACCGGCACCAAGCAATCCACAGATCAGATTCGACTCGAACCAGTCCAGTCGATTGCCCTGCAACAGACCGATCACCAGCATGCAGATCGCCGGAAAGCCCAACAGCAGGCCCTTCCAGTTGAACGCCCTGAGACGTTCCAGCCGCAGCGGATCCTGGGGCAATCCGTAAGCCACTGCGGCCATCGCGATCAGGCACGGCACGATGATCTGCCAGAAGGTCCATTGCCAGCCGACGTATTCGGTCCACAGACCGGCCAGCGGCGTGCCGAGTCCCGGGCCGAAAGTCGCGGTCAGTGCGTAGCCGGCCAGTCCGTACAGTTTGATGTTCGCCGGGAGAAAGCGCAGCGCGACGGTCATCAGCATCGGCGGCAATGCACCGCCGGCGAGGCCTTGGAGGATGCGCATCAGCAGCAGACTTTCGTAGTTCGGGGCGAACGGGCACAGCACGCCGAGCAGGGTAAACAGACCGATGGCGCACAGTGTGAAGCGACGCAGCGAGAAGCTCACCGAGCACCACGGCGCGAAGGCCATGGCCGCGACCGACGTGGCCGTGTAGCTGGCGACCAGCCAGGTGCCTTCGTCGTAACCGATGTGCAGCGCGCCGCGAATGTCGGCGAGTGCGACTTTGGTGACCATCTCGTTGAGGCCCGAGACCAGCACGGCCAACAGCACGCCGACCAGACCAATGATGATCCGCGCCCCGAACACCGGTGGCGCAGCCGCCGTCGCCGGGCTGGTCGCGGCGAGAGGCGCCGGGACCGTCAGGGATGTCATGAATGAAAAGCTCCGGGGGTGAAATACCGGAGCATTTTAGTGAGGCTTGATGCTGACGAAAATTGACTTATTGGCAGGTTATAAGTGCATCAGACACAACGGTGAATGCCTATGTGGGAGCGAGCTTGCTCGCGAAAGCGGTGGACCAGTCGCCATTGAGGTGACTGATCCACCGCTTTCGCGAGCAGGCTCGCTCCCACAGGGATTCGATGGTGCCTGATGATTTACGGCTGTGCCGCCAGCCACGTTTCATCGCAGCAGGTCTTGAGGGTTTCACGCAGCCAGCGGTGGGCCGGGTCCTTGTCGAAGCGCGGGTGCCAGGCCTGGGTCAGCATCAGCATAGGCAGCGGAATCGGCAGATCGAATGAACGCAGTTTCAGGCCCAACCGCCGTACGCTGAGCAGTGCTTCTTTGGGCACCGGCAGGATCAGGTCGGAGTCGGGCAAGGCAAACATCGCCGCGTGGAAGCTCGGCGCGATCACCGCCACCCGGCGCTCCAGCCCCAACGCATTCAACGCCGTGTCGATCGGGCCGCGAGCGATGCCACGCCGCGACATGCTGATGTGGGAAAAACCGGCGTAGCGCTCAGCGGTGATTTCGCCGTCGAGCAGCGGATGGTTCTCGCGCACCAGGCCGACGAAATGCGTGGAGAACAGGTTCTGTACCTTAACCTCCGGCGTGAGCGGACGGGTGTTGCTGACGCTCAGATCGATGCGTCCTTCGCGCAGCGCCTCATCGTCGCCATCGCCTTCCGGGACGAAGCGCAATTCGCAATGCGGGGCGAGCTGGTCGAGGGTGTCGAACAGCTTGCCGCCGTAAACGCCGACGAAGAAATCATTGGCGCGGATGCTGAAACGTCGACGCAAGGTGCCCAGCTCGACGCTATCGGCGGAGCGAAACAGCAGCGCCGCCTGCTCGACCACATCGCGCACCTGTTCGCGCAGTTCGAGGGCTTTGGGGGTCGGTACCAGGCCACGCCCGGCGCGCACCAGAATCGGATCGCCGATGGCTTCGCGAATCCGCGTCAGCGTGCGGCTCATGGCCGCCGGGCTGAGGTTCATCCGCCGCGCCGCGCCGACCACACTGCCCTCGTCGAGCAAGGCATCGAGAGCGACCAGAAGGTTCATGTCCGGGAGTTGCATGCTGAGCACTCTTGGCTGATCTGGATTGATCCGGGCGCAATGCTAGCAGATCAAAAGATCGCAGCCTGCGGCAGCTCCTACAGAGGATGGTTTTCCCATGTGGGAGCTGCCGAAGGCTGCGATCTTTTCAGGTCAGCGCTGCATACCCCAGCGCTTCACCGTCACCCGCTCAAGGGTGGCAAACACCAGATTCTCCACCAGCAGACCAATCAGGATCACCACCGCCAACCCGGCGAACACCTTGTCGGTGTACAGCTCATTGCGATTCTGGAAGATGTACCAGCCCAGCCCGCCCTTGCCACTGGTTGCGCCAAACACCAATTCGGCTGCGATCAAGGTGCGCCAGGCAAACGCCCAGCCAATCTTCAAACCGGCGAGAATCGACGGCAGTGCCGCCGGGATCAGTATGAACAACACAAGGCGCAACCCCTTGAGACCATAATTGCGCCCGGCCATACGCAGCGTTTCGGAGACGCCGAGAAATCCGGCATAGGTGTTCAGCGCCAGCGCCCACAGCACCGAATGCACCAGCACGAAAATCAGACTGTTCTGCCCCAATCCGAACCAGAGCAGCGCCAGCGGCAACAGGGCGATCGCCGGCAACGGGTTGAACATCGAAGTCATCGTACTGAGCAGATCACGTCCCAACTGGGTCGAAACCGCCAATGTCGTCAGAGCGAACGCGAGGACAATGCCGATCAGGTAACCCTTGATCAGCACCACCAGGGATATCCACACCTTGGCCAGCAACTCGCCACTGAGCAGACCGTCGAACAGGGCCTGCGCGGTTTGCAAAAAACTCGGCAGCATCAGGTCGTTGTTCTGAATCCGCGCGACCACTTCCCAGATGATCGCCAGCACGATCAGGATCAGGCTTTTGCGCAACCAGCCCTGTTGCCACAGGCGCGTGCCAAGCGGCAATTCGCGCTCGACCGGCACTGCGGTCAGCGGCTCGAGCACGGTTTCGAATTCTTCACGCACGGATGATGAATGGCTCATCGGGTAGTCCTCCTGACCGCTCAATAAGCGATGCGAATATCGTTGAAGTCGTGATCACGTTCGGTCTCCGGCGCTTGGCCCTCATCGAACAGCAGACGATGAATGCGCCGCGCCGACTCCTGAAACGCCACGCCGCCGAGGCTGTGCAGGTCGTATTGATGGCTGTGCACTTCGGCGCGCACCCGCCCCGGATGCGGCGACAGCAAGAGGATGCGATTGCCGACCACCAAGGCTTCTTCGATCGAATGGGTGACGAACAGCAGGGTGAAGCGCACCTCTTCCCAGAGCAGCAGCAACTCCTCCTGCATCTTGCGGCGGGTCAACGCATCGAGTGCAGCGAAGGGTTCGTCCATCAAAAGAATTTTTGGTTGCATGGCCAACGCCCGGGCGATCGCCACCCGCGCCTTCATGCCGCCGGACAAGGTGTGTGGATAGGCGTCGGCAAACGCTGCCAGACCGACCTTTTCCAGGTAGTGCAGCGCACGCTCTTCGGCGTCTTTCTTGCTCAAGGTGCGCGAGGCCAGCAGCGGGAACATCACGTTTTGCTTAACGGTTTTCCACGGCGGCAACTGGTCGAATTCCTGAAACACGACAATGCGGTCCGGCCCCGGCGCATCGACGCGCTGGCCTTGCAAGCGGATCTCGCCTTCGCAAGGCTGGATGAACCCGGCGACCGCCTTGAGCAGGGTCGATTTCCCGCAACCGGACGGGCCGAGCAGGACGAAACGATCAGCCGGGTCGACGGCGAAACTGACTTGATGGGTAGCGCGCACCACCCGTTGCGGCGTGCGGTATTCGAGGCTGACGTGATCGACGGCCAGCAACGCTTCGCTGCGGGCGATCGGGTTGCTGGCCGCGTGGCCTGGCAAAGGGGCGTTCATGATCTATCTCCGGCAAATCAGAAAGGCGCGTCGCCCTGAATGGTCGTGCGATACAGCTTGCGGCGCAGATGCGCAGGGCAGCCGGCGGCAAGGTGGATCAGCGAGCGGTTGTCCCAGAACACCAGGTCATGCGGTTCCCACTGATGGCGGTAGATGTTTTGCGGCAGCACGCTGTGGGCGAAGAGTTCGCCGAGCAACTGACGACTTTCGTCTTCCGGCAGACCGACGATGCGCGTGGTGAAGCCTTCGCTGACGAACAAGGCTTTGCGGCCGTTTTCCGGATGGGTGCGCACCACCGGATGCACCACTTCGGCGACCTGAGCCAACTGTTCAGGGGTCAGGGTCGGGCGCCAGTTACCCTCGAACTTGGTTTCGCTGTAGCGCGCGGTATAGGAATGCGCAGCGCAACGTCCTTCGACCGCAGTGCGCAACGCAGCGGGCAAGTCGTCCCAGGCTTTGTGCATGTCGGCGAACAGCGTGTCGCCGCCCTCGGCGGGCAGCTCTTGGGCGTGCAGCATCGAGCCGAGACTCGGCAGCTCTTTATAGGAGAGATCGGAATGCCAGAACTTGCCGGCGTCTCCGAGACCGATGTTCTGGCCGTTCTCGATGATGTTGGAAACGATGAGGATTTCCGGGTGATTGGCCAAGAGGAATTGCTTGAGCACGTGGATCTGCAACACGCCGAAGCGGCGGCTGAAATCGATTTGCTGTTGCGGGGTGATCTGCTGATCGCGAAAGACCAAGACGTGGTAATCCAAGTGCGCGCGATGAATGCGCGCGAAGTCCTGATCATTGACCGGCCGGCGCAGGTCGAGGCCAACGATCTCGGCGCCGACGGCACCGCTGAAGGGGCGAATTTCAAAAACTTGTGGCGCGGCAGTTGCGGCGCTTTCGGTGGCAGTAGCGGCGGACATCAATCATCTCCCACGCACGGCGCGTTCATGGACGCGCTCGTCGATCAGACACTCACGCTGGATTGCGTGTCGGTTCAGGTCGTGCGGCGCGCCGATTGGTCGGCAGGTACGCAGGGAGATGACTTTATAGCTATAAGAATTGGAAACTAAATACCGTTAATGAATAACGATATGGCGAATGGTGAGGGGGTGGGTGACCATTTGCGTCACTTACCGACGAATATGTAGCGCTTCGGAGGAAGCCTTCGCGAGCAGGCTCGCTCCCACAGTTGGAATGCAATCTCCTGTGGGAGCGAGCCTGCTCGCGAATAGGTCGTCACCAGCGCCGAAAATCTAGCGCTCGTGCAACGCCTCAGCCCGCGCGCGGATGATCGGCTTGAGCAAATAGCTCAACACCGACTTCTTGCCAGTGATGATATCCACCGAAGCGACCATCCCCGGAATGATCAGCAGTGGCTTTTCATCCGTGCCCAAATGACTGCGCTCAGTGCGCACTTTGATCACGTAGTAGGTGGTTTTCTTGTCTTCGTCGGTGATGGTATCCGCACCGATCTGCTCCAGCTGTGCCTTCAGTCCGCCGTAAATGGTGTAGTCATAGGCGGTGAATTTGACGATCGCTTCCTGACCCGGATGCAGGAACGCGATGTCCTGCGGGCGGATCTTGGCTTCGACCAGTAGGGTGTCGTCCAGCGGCACGATTTCAACCATGTCGCTGCCCGGCTGGATTACGCCGCCGATGGTGTTGACCAGCAACTTGTTGACGATACCCCGCACAGGTGAGGTAACCAGCGTACGGCTGACGCGGTCTTCCAGCGCCTTGCCGGTGGCCTGGGCCTTGTTCAGATCGGTGCGCGCTTCGTTGAGCTGGGTCAGCGCTTCGCTGCGGAATTTGCCGCGGGTTTCGTCGATCTTGCGCTGCACTTCCTTGATCGCCGATTCCGCGCGCGGAATGGCCAGCGTGGTCGCATCGAGCTGGCCACGGGTTTCCACTTCGGCACGCTTGAGGCGCAACACTTCCACCGGCGAGACCGCGCCCTGCGCCACCAGCGGCTCGGACATGTTGATTTCCTGACGCTGCAAGCCGAGTTGCTGACGGTACTGCGCCTGCTTGGAGCTGAACTCACGCAGCTCTTGCTGACGCTGGATCAACTGCTCCTGCAAGCCGCCGATTTCATCGTGCAACTGCTGACGGCGGCTGATGTACAGCGACTCTTCGCTTTTTGCCTGGCCCGGCACGGCTTTGAGCACGTCCTCGGGGAAATTCAGCGGACGATCATCGACTTCCGCGCTCAGGCGCTCGACCCGCAGCAGCATCGACAGGCGATCAGCCTCGGTTTCGCCGACGTTGGAGGCAAAACGCGTGTCATCGAGACGAATCAGCGGCGCGCCGGCCTCGACGATCTGGCCTTCCTTGACGAACAGCTCGGAGACGATACCGCCCTCCAGGTTCTGGATTTTCTGGATCTTGGAAGACGGAATCGCCTTGCCGTCGCCCTTGGTTACTTCGTCGATCACGGCGAAGTTGGCCCAGAGCATGAGGAACACGAAGAAGCCGATGATCGCCCAGATGGTCAGGCGCACGACGCGCGGGGCGTCTTCTATCAGCGCCTTGTTGACCTCTGGCAGCGGCTGGCCCTGCAGCGAGGCAGAGCCCTTGAAGTAGCGACGGATCGACTCCTTGACACCGGACTTAAGCAACACTGATCTGCCCCTTCTTCAACGCTTCCATCACGGCGGCTTTCGGGCCGTCGGCGAGAATCTGCCCGCGATCGATCACCAGCAGGCGATCGACCAGCGACAACAGCGATGCCCGGTGCGTGACCAGCACCACGGTCTTGTTTTCAATCACTGCTGCGAGGCGTTGCTTGAGGCGTTCTTCGCCGGTGTTGTCCATCGCACTGGTTGGCTCATCCATCAGCAGAATCGGTGGATTGAGCAACAGCGCCCGGGCCAGGGCGACGTTCTGCCGCTGGCCGCCGGAGAGGTTCTGCCCGCGCTCGCCGACTTGCAGCTCGTAGCCTTGCGGGTGCAGACGGGCGAATTCGTGCACGCCGGCCAGTTCGGCGGCTTGCAGCACCAGCTCGTCTTCGACGTAACGCGCGCCGGACACCAGGTTGTCACGCAGGGTGCCGGACAGCAGCTGAATGTCCTGCGGCACGTAACCGATGTTGTAGCGCAGTTCGCTGACGTCGATCTGGCGGATGTCCACGCCGTCGACCAGCAAGGCACCGTCGTCCGGTTGGTACAGGCCCACCAGCAGTTTCGCCAGCGAACTCTTGCCCGAACCGCTGCGGCCGATGATGCCGATCTTCTCGCCGGGACGGATCACCAGGTTGATGTTCTTCAGCGCCGGGTTCTGCTGGTCCGGGTAGGTGAAGCTGAGCTGACGGCATTCGATCGCACCCTGCAGCACCTTGCGGCTCAGCGGGCGCTCCTCGAAGTTGCGCTCCTGCGGCAGCTCCATCATCTGGTCGACCGAGGTCATGGTCACCCGCGCCTGTTGATAGCGCGTGAGCAGGCCGGACAGCGACGCCAGCGGGCTCAGCGCGCGGCCACTGAGCATGTAGCAGGCAATCAGCCCGCCCATGCTCAGGTTGCCGGCGATGATCTGGTACACGCCGAAGACGATCATGATCACCCCGGCCAGTTGCTGGATCAGCAAGGTGATGTTCATCGCCAGACCGGAGAGCATTTTCACTCGCAGCTCGAGGCGACTGAGGGTGCCGATGGTCTGCTCCCACTGATACTGGCGCTCGCTTTCAGCGTTGTTGACCTTGACCGCGTCCAGCCCGGCGAGGGTTTCGATCAGGCTCGACTGGCGCTCAGCGCCCAGCGCCATGGTGCGCTCCATGGTCGCGATCAACGGCTTCTGCAAGGCGTAGCCGATCAACAGGGCAATCGGGAACGCCAGGACCGGGATCCACACCAGATGCCCGCCGAGAATGGCGATGACGATGAAAATCAGGATGGTAAACGGCAGGTCGATCAGACTGGTCAGGGTCAGCGAGGCGAGAAAGTCGCGCAGACTCTGAAACTCATGGATGTTCTGGGCAAAACTGCCGACCCGCGCCGGGCGGTATTTCATCGCCATGCCGACAATGCGCTCGAACAGCGTGGCGGAGATGATCAGGTCGGTTTTCTTCCCGGCCAGATCCAGGCACAGGCTGCGCAGGCTCTTGAGGATCAAGTCGAAGATGTAAGCGCCGGTGATGCCCAGCGCCAGCACCCAAAGGGTTGCTTCGGCCTGGTTTGGCACCACGCGGTCGTAGACGTTCATCACGAACAGCGGCGCGGCCATGGCGATGATGTTGATCAGGAAACTGGCGGCGATCGCATCGGCGTACAGCCAGCGCGAACGCTTGAGGGTGTCGCGAAACCACGAGCGTGCACGCGGGATCAGCGTGCCGTGGTTGACGTCGAATTTGTGCTGCGGCTGGGCGAAGAACACTTTGCCGGTGTAATCGTCGGTCAGCAGTTCGCGGCTGACCACCGATTCGCCGCCGTCGCTTTCGCTGAGCAGCACGCGTGCTTCGTTGTCGCCCTGCCAGCCGAGCAGGACGGCGCTGCGGCCATCCTTGAGCAGCAACAGCGCGGGCATGGCGATCGCCGGAATTTCTTCGAGCTTGCGCTGCAACACCCGCCCCTGCAACCCGGCGCGAGCCGCTGCGCGCGGCAGCAACTCGACACTCAAACGTTGTTTGGGCAGCGGCAGGCCGGTGGTCAGCATCGCCGCGCTGGCAGGCTTCTGGTGCAGCATGCACAGGGCGAGCAGACCATCCAGCAACGGATCGTCATGCAACGCGCGTGGATCATGGCTGAGTTGAACTCGACTGACTTCTGATTCCACGCTCGACACTCTTTAACAGTTGAAAGGGATAACTCAGTTCATCCCAGGCAGCTGGACCTTGGGCTTCACGTCGTTCTGCACAACGGATGCCAACGGCGCGACCACTCCCTGGCTTTTGAGCAATTGGCCCATGGTCGCCTTGATTCGATACTGAGTAAATAACTGAATGTTCTTGATTTCCGCCAGACGCCGCGAGGCGGTGAACAGCTCGTTTTCGCTGTCGAGCAAGTCCAGCAGGGTGCGTTCGCCGAGGCTGAATTGACGCTGGTAGGCAGTACGCACCGAAGTGCTGCGATCGACGTATTGCTGAGCGATCGGCACCTGAGCGTTGGCGTTGTTCAGGGCGTTCCAGGCCAGGCCGAGCTCTTCGTTCAACTGACGCAGGGCGTTGTTGCGGATGTCCAGCGCCTGGTTGGCCAAGTACGACTTGGATTCCAGATCGGCCTTGTTGCTGCCACCGGAATACAGGTTGAAACGCATGCGCAGCATGGCCTGCCATTCATTGTTGTGGCCGTTCTGGCCGTCGAGATCGTTGTCGGCGGTACGGCCTAGTTCGGCGTCGAAGCGCGGGTAAAAGGTCGATTTGGCGGTGGCGAACTGCTTCTCGGCAGCGGCAATATCCGACTCGGCGGAACGCAGGATCGGGCTGTTTTCCAGCATCTGCGCGCGGGCTTCATTGAGGTTGGCCGGCATCATCGCCATGAACGGCGCCGGGCGCTCGAGCTGGTCGGGCATCTGGCCGACGGCGCTGAGGAAGTTGGTTTCCGCGTCGGCGAGGTTGGTCTGTTCGGTGATCAGATTGTTGCGGGCCTGGGCCATACGCGCTTCGGCCTGATCAAGGTCGGCACCGCTGCCGACGCCGCGCTGGGTGCGCAGCTGGATCTGATCGTAGATGCGCTGGTGGCTCTTGAGGTTTTCCTCGGCCAGACGGACGAATTCGCGACGGGTCAGCACGTCCAGATACACCTGGGCGACAGTCAGTGCAGTACGCTCGGAAGTGCCCAGCAGTGAGTAAGCACGGGAGCTGACGTTGGCTTGTTGACGCGCCACTTCGTTGGACGTCGCGAAACCGTCAAAAACCATTTGCGAGAGACGTAAACTTGACTCGCTGCGGTTCAACGTCTCCCAGTGATTGCTTCCACCGTTCGCTCGAGTGGTCACACTGTCAGTGCCTTCACGGCCATAACCGCCGAGCAGATCGACCTTGGGCAGGTATCCCCCTTTCGCAGCCTTTAACTGATAATCCGCCGCCAATCGACTGTTGACCCCCGCCTGAATCTCCGGATGGACATCCAGCGCCTGTTGCATGGCTTCTGGTAAGGATTGTGCTTGTGCGAATGAGGCGGCGAGAGCGAAGGGAGCGGCAAGGAGCAAAAGCGAACGCATGGTTGGAATTTTCCCGGAACTTCTTGTCTTGAATCACAGCAGAACGTGGTGCTGCGTCGGATGATGGCAACCCGAAAGACCGTATGTCGGAAAGTTCAAAACAGGAACTGGATGACAGGCTGAAGGACAGGTCGCCGCGGAAATATCAATGTGACATTAGTGGGGCGATTGTTTAGGATGGCTCCCAGAAGGTCAATAGTTTGGCATAAAGTTAATCGCGATAATTTATAGCCAGATTATTGACGGAAATACAGCGTCAATAAGTTATCCATCTATAGAAAGTACGTCCAGACTGAAGTGGCGCCGACGCCCGTCAGGTCCATGGAAGTCAACTGAATGTGACACCCCGGAGAGTCTTCAATGAGCAGTGTTGTTGCCGTCGTCAAAAGCATTGTCGGTCAGGTTTTCGTGGTGTCCCCAGAGGGCGTGCGTCGCGTACTCGTTGAAGGCGATCGCCTGTATGTCGGCGACCAGATCGATACCGGCCTGTCCGGCGCGGTGTCGCTGGAACTGGCCGATGGCCGCATGCTCGATCTGGGCCGTGACACCCAGTGGAGCGCCAGCTCGCCTGACTCCAGCACTGACCTGGCCGAAGCCACCGCGCAGGCTGCGCCTTCTGTAGAAGAACTGCAGCAAGCCATCGCCGCCGGTGTCGACCCGACCACCGCACTCGAATCCACCGCGGCCGGCCCGACCGCCGCAGGTACCGGTGGCGCCGCCGGTGGTGGTCACAGCTTTGTCATGCTCGACGCCACCGCTGGCCGCGTCGATCCGACCATTGGCTTTCCGACGGCGGGCATCAATTCTGCCGGCCAAGTCGCGCAGGACACCACCGGCGGCCTGACCACCGACACCACCACCAACGCGCTGCGTGACTCGACCCTGAGCCTCAGCGCCACGCCGACCATCACCGAAGCCGGCGGCGTGCTGGTGTACACCGCGACCCTGACCCAGGCGCCGCTGACCGACCTGACCATCACCCTGTCCAATGGCGCAGTAATCGTCATCCCGGCCGGCGCCACCACCGGCACCGTCAACGTGCCGCTGGCGCCGAACGACACGGTCTACAACGACCCGACCCAGATCGACGTGACCGTCACTGGCACCAGCGGCGGCAACGGCATCACCGTGACCCCGCCGACTGTCCCGGCGACCACGCAAGTCACCGACACCGTCGACACCACTACCGTCACGTTGACGGCTGGTTCGAGCGTGACCGAAGGCGGCCAGATTACCTACACCGCGACGCTGACTAACCCGGCGCAAACTCCGGTGACGGTCACGCTGTCGAATGGCTCGACCATTACCATTGGCGCTGGCCAGACTACCGGCACTGTTAACGTGCCGACCCCGACCAATGACGTTTACAACAACGGCAGCACCGTTACGACGACGATCACCGGGGCTACCGGCGGCAACTTTGAAAACCTGGTGCCGAATCCGACGCCAGCAGTAACTACGATCACCGACTCGGTCGATAACACTGGCCTGACCCTGACCGCGACCAACAATATTGTTGAAGGCGGTCAGATCACCTACACCGCGACGTTGACCAACCCGGCGCAAACCCCGGTGACCGTCACTCTGTCGAACGGCTCGACCATCACCATTGCGGCTGGCGAAACCGTTGGTACCGTCAACGTGCCGACTGCGGCCAACGACGTGTACAACAATGGCAGCACCGTCAGCACCACGATCACTGGCGCTACCGGTGGCAATTTCGAAAATCTGGTGCCAAACACCACGCCAGCCGTTACCACGATCACTGATTCGGTTGATGACACCGGCCTGACTCTCACCGCGACCAACAACATTGTTGAAGGCGGTCAGATCACCTATACCGCGACCCTGACCAACCCGGCGCAAACCCCGGTAACCGTCACGCTGTCCAACGGCTCGACCATCACCATCGCGGCTGGCGAAACCGTCGGCACCGTCAACGTGCCGACTGCGGCCAATGACGTTTACAACAATGGCAGCACCGTCAGCACGACGATCACCGGGGCTACCGGCGGCAACTTCGAAAACCTGGTGCCGAACACCACGCCAGCAGTCACTACGATCACCGACTCGGTCGACAACACCGGCCTGACGCTGACCGCGACCAACAACATTGTTGAAGGCGGTCAGATCACCTATACCGCGACCCTGACCAACCCGGCGCAAACCCCGGTAACCGTCACGCTGTCCAACGGCTCGACCATCACCATCGCGGCTGGCGAAACCGTCGGCACCGTCAACGTGCCGACTGCGGCCAATGACGTTTACAACAATGGCAGCACCGTCAGCAC
>NZ_RCOC01000093.1:229158-237189 GCF_004307515.1 Pseudomonas sp. Sample_14
TCAACGTGCCGACTGCGGCCAATGACGTTTACAACAATGGCAGCACCGTCAGCACCACCATCACTGGCGCTACCGGTGGCAACTTCGAAAACCTGGTGCCAAGCAACACGCCTGCGGTCACCACCATCACCGATTCGGTCGATGACACTGGCCTGACCCTGACCGCGACCAACAACATTGTTGAAGGCGGTCAGATCACTTACACCGCAACGCTGACTAATCCAGCGCAGACGCCAGTTACCGTCACCCTGTCGAACGGTTCGACCATCACCATTGCTGCGGGCGAGACCGTTGGCACCGTGAACGTGCCGACTGCGGCCAATGACGTTTACAACAATGGCAGCACCGTCAGCACGACGATCACCGGGGCTACCGGCGGCAACTTCGAAAACCTGGTGCCGAACACCACGCCAGCAGTCACTACGATCACCGACTCGGTCGACAACACCGGCCTGACGCTGACCGCGACCAACAACATTGTTGAAGGCGGTCAGATCACCTATACCGCGACCCTGACCAACCCGGCGCAAACCCCGGTAACCGTCACGCTGTCCAACGGCTCGACCATCACCATCGCGGCTGGCGAAACCGTCGGCACCGTCAACGTGCCGACTGCGGCCAATGACGTTTACAACAATGGCAGCACCGTCAGCACGACGATCACCGGGGCTACCGGCGGCAACTTCGAAAACCTGGTGCCGAACACCACGCCAGCAGTCACTACGATCACCGACTCGGTCGACAACACCGGCCTGACGCTGACCGCGACCAACAACATTGTTGAAGGCGGTCAGATCACCTACACCGCGACACTGACTAATCCAGCGCAGACGCCGGTGACCGTCACCCTGTCCAACGGTTCGACCATCACCATTGCTGCGGGTGAAACCGTGGGCACCGTCAACGTGCCGACTGCGGCCAATGATGTGTACAGCAACGGCAGCACCGTCAGCACGACCATCACTGGCGCTACCGGTGGCAACTTCGAAAACCTGGTGCCAAGCACCACGCCAGCCATTACCACGATTACCGACTCGGTCGATGACACTGGCCTGAACCTCAGCGCCACCGGTTCTGTGGCCGAGGGTGGCCAGATCACCTACACCGCCACGCTGACGAATCCGGCCGGCACCCCGGTAACCGTGACCCTGAGCAACGGCTCGGTGATCACCATTGATGCAGGCAAAACCACCGGCACCGTTACCGTTCCAGCGCCTGCCGATGACGTCTACAAGGACGCCGGCCAAGTCGAAGTCAGCATCAAGGACGCCACTGGCGGCAACTTCGAAAATCTGGTGCCGAACACTACGCCAGCAGTGACCGAAATCACTGACACCGTCGACACTTCGACAGTGAAGCTGAGCGCAGACACCTCGGTTGCCGAAGGCGGCACCGTGACTTACACCGCCAGCGTCGGCGCGCCAGTCACCGGCTCGCCTGTGGTCGTGACGTTGGCCAACGGCCAGAACATCACCATCGCCGTCGGCCAGACCACTGGCTCCATCACCTACACTGCACCGAACGATGCCTTGACCGGCAACGCTCCGCTGACCAACTCGATCACTGGCGTAAGCGGCGGCAATTACGAAAACCTGGTGGCGGAAAATACTCCAGTTTCGACCACCGTCACCGACGTGGCCGACACCACCAATCTGTCGCTGAGTGCGACCGCTTCCGTGGCTGAAGGCGGCCAGATCACTTACACCGCCACCTTGACCAATGCTGCTGGCTCGCCAGTGACCGTGACCTTGTCGAACGGCGCCGTCATCACCATCCAGGCAGGCGAAACCAGCGGTAATGTGAGCTTCCCGGCTCCGTCCGACGACGTCTACAAAGACTCAGGCTCCGTGCAGGCCACCATCACCAGCGCCACCGGCGGCAACTTCGAGAACCTCGTTCCGAGCACCACGCCAGCGGTCACTCAAGTCACCGACACCATCGACACCTCGACGGTCAAATTGACCGCCGACACCTCGGTCGCGGAAGGCGGCACCGTCAACTACACCGCCACTGTCGGCGCGCCCGTCACCGGCTCGCCTGTTGTCGTGACCCTGGCCAACGGCCAGAGCATCACCATCGCCGTGGGCCAGACCACCGGCAGCGTCACCGCCCCGGTATCGAATGACGTGCAGATCGGTCACGCACCACTGACCAACTCGATCACCAACGTCAGCGGCGGCAACTACGAGAATCTGGTGGCCGACAAGACCCCGGTCAGCACCACTGTGACCGACACCGTCGACACCACCAGCGTCGCGCTGACTGCCACCGGCAACGTCAACGAAGGCGGGCAGATCACCTACACCGCGACGCTGAGCAACCCGGCCGGTACGCCGGTCACCGTCAACCTGAGCAACGGTTCGGTCATCACCATTGAAGCCGGCAAGACCACCGGCACCGTGACCGTTCCGGCACCTGCCGATGACGTCTACAAAGACGCCGGCAAAGTCGAAGTCACCATCAAGGACGCCACCGGCGGCAACTTCGAAAATCTGGTGCCGAGCACTACGCCTGCGGTGACCAACGTTGCCGACACGGTCAACACCACGCACCTGACCCTCAGCGCAGAAAGCTATGTGCTCGAAGGCTCTTCGATCACTTACACCGCCACGCTGACCAACGCCGCGCAAACGCCGGTAACCGTCAATCTGAGCAATGGCCAGACCATCACCATCGAAGCCGGCAAGACCAGCGGTTCGGTGACGATCGCCGCACCGAGCGATGACGTCTACAAGGACCTCAGCAAGCTCACCGTAACCATGACCGACGCCAGCGGTGGCAACTTCGAGAAACTCGACGTCAGCAAGACTCCGGTCAGCACCACGGTCAACGACACCGTCGACACAACCGCACTGACTCTCACCGCCAGCGATACCGTCAGCGAAGGTGGCCAGATCACCTACACCGCGACCCTGAGCAACCCGGCCGGCACTGCGATGACCGTGACCCTGGCCAACGGCGCGGTGATCAACATCGCTGCCGGTGCTACCAGCGGTTCGGTGAATTTCCCGGCGCCCGCCAATACGCCGTACATCGATGGCAGCAACGTGCGGACGGCGATCGCCAGCCACAGCGGCGGCAATTTCGAGCGCGTCGATGCCGATCGTTCGGCTGTGGTGACCAAAGTCACCGACGCCGTCGACACCACCGACATCAGCCTGAGCGCCACCGGCAGCGTTGCCGAGGGCGGCTCGATCGTCTACACGGCGACCCTGAGCAATCCGGCCGGCACCGCCATGAGCGTGACCCTGAGCAACGGCGCGGTGATCAACATTGCCAAGGGCGCGAGCACCGGCAGCGCAACCATCGCCGCCCCCGCCGATGACGTGTACAAGGACGCCGGCAAGGTCGATGCGAGCATCACCAAGACCAGCGGCGGCAACTTTGAAAACCTGGTGATCGACAAGACTCCTGCGGTAACTGATGTCACCGACACCATCGACAACAGCACGGTTTCGCTGACCGCCAGCGCCAGCGCGGTAGAAGGCGGCGTGGTTGTCTATACCGCGTCCGTGACCGCCCCGGTCACCGGTTCGCCAGTGCTGGTGACTCTGTCCAACGGCCAGACCATCACCATTCCGGTCGGCGCCAGCAGCGCCAGCGTCAACTTCACCGCGCCGAACGATGCACAGGCCGGCGGCAACACCCTGAGCGTGAAAATCGTCGGCGCCAGTGGTGGCAATTACGAAAATCTCGTCGCCGACCAAACCCCGGCGGTGACCTCGGTAACCGACGTCGCCGACACCACCAACCTGTCGCTGTCCGCGACCGGCTCCGTGGCCGAGGGCGGTTCGATTGTCTACACCGCGACCCTGAGCAACCCGGCCGGTACCCCGGTGACCGTGAATCTGAGCAACGGCGCGGTGATCACCATCGAGGCTGGCAAATCCACCGGCACCGTCACCGTTCCGGCACCTGCCGACGACGTCTATAAAGACGCCGGAAAAGTTGAAGTCACGATCAAGGACGCCACTGGCGGCAACTTCGAAAACCTGGTGCCAAGCACCACGCCAGCGGTTACCGATGTCACCGACACCGTCGACACCTCGACGGTCAAACTGACCGCCACCGAAACCGCAGCCGAAGGTGGCACCGTCACCTACACCGCCACCGTCGGCGCGCCGGTCACCGGCTCGCCTGTGGTCGTGACCCTGGCCAATGGTCAGAACATCACTATCGAAGTCGGCAAGACCAGCGGCAGCGTGAGCACCACCGCGCCGAACGACGTCCTCGCCGGCCACGCGCCGCTGACCAACTCGATCACCAACGTCAGCGGCGGTAATTTCGAAAATCTTGTCGCCGACCAGACCCCGGTCAGCACCATCGTGACCGACACCGCCGATACCACCAACCTGTCGCTCAGCGCGACCGGCGCGGTGAACGAAGGCGGCCAGATCACCTACACCGCGACTTTGAGCAACGCCGCCGGCACACCGGTCACCGTGACGCTGTCGAACGGTGCGACTATCCTCATCGAGGCCGGCAAGACCACCGGCACCGTGACCGTCGATGCACCGAAAGACGACGTCTATAAAGACGCCGGCAGCGTTGAAGCGACCATCCAGAGCGCAACCGGCGGCAACTTCGAAAACCTCGTCACCAGCACAGCGCCGGTGGTGACCACGGTCAACGACACCATCGACACCACCACCGTGTCGCTGAGCGCCACTGCGAACGTCGCCGAAGGCGAAACCGTGGTCTACACCGCCACCGTGGGCGCGCCAGTGACCGGTTCGCCGGTGATCGTGAGCCTGTCCAACGGTCAGACCATCACCATCGCCGTTGGCGAAACCACCGGCAGCGTCAACTACGTCGCGCCGAACAGCCCATTGGCGGGCGGCAGCTCGCTGAGCGTGACCATTGATGGCGCCACCGGTGGCAACTACGAAAAACTGGAAGTCGACGGCAAGTCCGCTGACACCGTGGTTTCCGACACCACCGACACCACCAATCTGAACCTGAGCGCCAGCGATTCGGTTGCCGAAGGCGGCCAGATCACCTACACCGCAACCCTGACCAACCCGGCCGGCACACCGGTCACCGTGACCCTGTCGAACGGCGCCACCATCACTATCGATGCAGGCAAAACCACCGGCACCGTGACCGTCGACGCACCGAAAGACGACGTCTATAAAGATGCCGGCAAAGTCGAAGTGACCATCGAGGGTGCGACCGGTGGCAACTTCGAGAACCTGGTGCCAAGCGCGGTTCCAGCGGTGACCAATGTTACCGATACCATCGACACTTCAACCGTCAAACTGACTGCCGATACTTCGGTCGCTGAAGGCGGCACCGTGACTTACACCGCAACCGTCGGTGCGCCAGTTACCGGTTCTCCTGTGGTCGTGACTCTGGCCAACGGTCAGACCATCACCATCGGCGTCGGCCAGACTACTGGCACTGCAACTGCTGTTGCTGCGAACGATGCGTTGGCTGGTAATGCTCCGATCACCAACTCGATCACTGGCGTGACCGGTGGCAACTTCGAAGATCTGGTTGCGGACAAAACACCGGTTTCGACTTCAGTCACCGACGTTACCGACACCACCAACCTGTCTCTGAGTGCGACCGGTTCCGTGGCCGAAGGTGGCTCGATCGTTTACACCGCTACGCTGACCAACGCCGCTGGCTCGCCAGTGACCGTGACCTTGTCGAACGGCGCTGTGATCACCATCAAGGCTGGCGAAACCACCGGCACCGCAACTGTTCCTGCACCGTCCGACGACGTCTACAAAGATGCCGGTTCCGTGCAGGCGACGATCACCAGTGCCACCGGTGGTAACTTCGAGAACCTCGTTCCGAGCACTACGCCTGCGATCACCCAGGTCACCGACACCATCGATACCTCGACCGTCAAACTGACGGCTGATACTTCGGTGGCTGAAGGCGGCACCGTGACTTACACCGCAACCGTCGGTGCGCCAGTTACCGGTTCTCCTGTGGTCGTGACTCTGGCCAACGGTCAGACCATCACCATCGGCGTCGGCCAGACTACTGGCACTGCAACTGCTGTTGCTGCGAACGATGCGTTGGCTGGTAATGCTCCGATCACCAACTCGATCACTGGCGTGACCGGTGGCAACTTCGAAGATCTGGTTGCGGACAAAACACCGGTTTCGACTTCAGTCACCGACGTTACCGACACCACCAACCTGTCTCTGAGTGCGACCGGTTCCGTGGCCGAAGGTGGCTCGATCGTTTACACCGCTACGCTGACCAACGCCGCTGGCTCGCCAGTGATCGTGACCCTGTCGAACGGTGCCGTGATCACCATCAAGGCTGGTGAAACCACCGGCACTGCAACCGTTCCGGCCCCGTCCGATGACGTCTACAAAGACGCCGGTTCCGTCCAGGCGGCGATCACCAGCGCTACCGGTGGCAACTTCGAGAACCTGGTACCGAGCACAGCTCCGGCCGTGACATCTGTCACCGACACCATCGACACTTCGACGGTCAAGCTGACCGCCGATACGTCGGTAGCCGAAGGCGGCACCGTGACTTACACCGCAACCGTCGGTGCGCCAGTTACTGGTTCGCCTGTTGTGGTAACTCTGGCCAACGGCCAGACCATCACCATCGGCGTTGGCCAGACTACTGGCACTGCAACTGCTGTCGCTTCGAACGATGCGCTGACGGGCAACGCTCCGATCACCAATTCGATCACTGGCGTAACCGGTGGCAACTTCGAAGATCTGGTTGCGGATAAAACTCCGGTCTCGACTTCTGTCACCGACGTTACCGACACTACCAATCTGTCCTTGAGCGCCACCAACTCGGTGGCTGAAGGTGGCCAGATCACCTACACCGCGACATTGACCAACGCCGCTGGCTCGCCAGTGATCGTGACCCTGTCGAACGGTGCCGTGATCACCATCAAGGCTGGTGAAACCACCGGCACCGCAACCGTTCCTGCACCGTCCGATGACGTCTACAAAGACGCCGGTTCCGTCCAGGCGACGATCACCAGTGCCACCGGTGGTAACTTCGAAAATCTCGTGCCGAGCACCACTCCAGCGATCACTCAGGTCACTGACACCATCGATACTTCGACCGTCAAACTGACGGCTGATACGTCGGTGGCTGAAGGCGGCACCGTGACTTACACCGCCACCGTCGGTGCACCAGTGACTGGCTCCCCTGTCGTCGTGACTCTGGCCAACGGTCAGACCATCACCATCGGCGTCGGCCAGACTACTGGCACTTCAACTGCGGTTGCTGCGAACGATGTGTTGGCCGGTAATGCTCCGATCACCAACTCGATCACCGGCGTGAGCGGCGGCAATTTCGAAGATCTGGTGGCGGACAAAACTCCGGTCTCGACTTCTGTCACCGACGTTGCCGACACTACAAATCTGTCCTTGAGCGCCAGCAATTCGGTGGCGGAAGGTGGCCAGATCACTTACACCGCGACATTGACCAACGCCGCTGGCTCGCCCGTGACCGTGACCCTGTCGAACGGCGCTGTGATCACCATCGACGCCGGCAAGACCACCGGCACCGTGAACGTTCCAGCGCCAGCTGACGACGTCTACAAAGACGCCGGCTCCGTTCAGGCCACGATCACCAGCGCCACCGGCGGTAACTTCGAAAATCTCGTGCCGAGCACCACTCCAGCGATCACTCAGGTCACTGACACCATCGATACTTCGACCGTCAAACTGACGGCTGATACGTCGGTGGCTGAAGGCGGCACCGTGACTTACACCGCCACCGTTGGTGCGCCAGTTACTGGTTCGCCTGTTGTGGTAACTCTGGCCAACGGCCAGACCATCACCATCGGCGTCGGTCAGACTACTGGCACCGCAACTGCTGTTGCTGCGAACGATGCGTTGGCCGGTAATGCTCCGATCACCAACTCGATCACTGGCGTGAGCGGTGGCAATTTCGAAGATCTGGTGGCGGACAAAACTCCGGTTTCAACTTCTGTCACGGACGTTACCGACACCACCAACCTGTCGCTGAGTGCGACCGGTTCTGTGGCCGAAGGTGGCTCGATCGTTTACACCGCTACGCTGACCAACGCCGCTGGCT
>NZ_RCOC01000012.1:0-53636 GCF_004307515.1 Pseudomonas sp. Sample_14
TCATCGACGCAGGGCAAGAAATCCACCTGAGCAGCGGCATGAAAGTGGTGATGGAGGCTGGTTCGGAACTCACGCTGATCGGCGGCGGCAGCTTCATCAAGATCGACGCCGGCGGCGTGACCATGAGCGGGCCGGTGATCAACATGAACTCCGGCGGGAGCCCGGGCAGCGGCACCGGTGCTGCGCCGTTGATGCCCGGTGTGCTGAAACAGGCGGATGCCGACAAGGCTGGCCAGGTCCTGACCCCGGCGCAAATCAACACCCTGAAACGTAACGCGCCGTTCTGTGAAGAATGCGAAAAATGCAAGGCAGGTGCCTGTGCCATCTGAACGAATCACCCCCAAGGACTGGCTGGCGCAACAGCCGCTGCAAAGCGGCGAGCGCCTGTACCTGATCGTCAGCGCGGCCAGCGACGCCGACGCCCTGAAAACCCTGTACCTCACCGAACCCACCGCCCAACTCATCCCGATCTGGGGCGGCACGCCCTACTCCACCTGGCAACCGGTGATGCCCTACCTCACCGAACTCAAAGCCAATTCCGCCTTCCTGCCATGGATCGCCGAAACCGACGCCCTCGACTGGGGCTGGCTGGCGGTGTCGCGTTCAGAACCGAACGAAGTGTTCGAACATCTGCGCAGCCTGACGCAGGTAAAAATGCCGGATGGCACCGAGGTGTTTTTCCGGTTTTGGGATGGGCGGCATATTTATCCGATTCTGCGGGGGCTTGGGGAGAAGGCTGGAGAAGTGCTGCCGGTGTTTGAGCGGTATCTGATCAATGGGCAGGCGCTGGAAGTGGGCACGCGGGTTGTGCCGAAGGTGCGGGACTGGCCGTGGTGGGAGGTGCCGAAGGGGTTGTTGGAAGAATTGATGGCAGAAAATCCATCAACCGTTATCGGCAACATGATGCAGTGGTTGCAGGAGGAACACGCCGATCTGTATTTCTCCTTTCCCGAATCGAACCTGAAACAAAAAGTGGCGCGCTTTGTTAAACGCACGCCACTCACGGAAGAAAACTTTACCGGGCTGTTGAAGGCCTATCTGGAAAAAGAGGTGGTGGTATGAGCGTTTTAATGGGCGGGATCGTTGGCGGTCTCACAGCAAAACAACCCGATGCTCAGGCCATCATCAACGACTTCAAGAAGTGCCTGAAGGATTACCGCGAGCATGCCGAAGCCTGGTACGGCGGCATTCTGGATGCGGAGCAGCAATTCAAAGTCGGTGACGAAGTTGGCACGGCTGACAAGGACAGCAAGAAGGAAAATACCCTTTATGCCAACTGTCCTGCGAACGGCAAGCTGGTGCTGATCCATAGTTTCGAGTCCGCGCGCTTTGTGCCGATCGGCAATACGCCAGTTCAACTGACACCGGTCGTCAATGCCCGCTTCATCGGCAAAAACGAAGTTGGCCCGACCATCAATAAAACCATTGACGCATCAGGGATTCTTGAAGTCTCAGGCCTTACTCCCAATCAGCAGTACAAAATCACCTTCTTCCCGAATCCTACGCGTGCCCAGATCGACAGTTTGTTCAATTCCTACCAAGGCGTGATCGGCGAGTTGGGCGGCTGGCTACAAACCGAATGGAGCACCAGCTTCCTCCCGCTCTGGCAAGCTCACACCGATGCCTCCCTTGGAGGTCGCGCCTTGCAGGAGCTGGAAGCGGCTTGGGAAGGGTTCATGAAAGCGATTATGGGATTGTGGGGCGATATCAAAAGTCTCTACGACCTCATCGCCCATCCTCGCGAAAACTACGAGAAGCTGAAAAACTTTTTCACTGAAGAACAGATCAAGAAAATTTACGACGCCTCTGCCGACGCTATTCACACTGCTTTATTGATCGCGAGCGATGAGCCGTTGATGTGGATATACGTCGCGGCCATCGTGGCCTGGGTGAAAATGCTGCCGCCGCAGACTTGTACCGAAGTGCTGGCGCAAATGTCGACAGAGTTCCTGCTCAACATTTTGATCGGCGTTGTCTTGACTGGTGGTCTTGGCTTGGCCGTACGCGTGGGTACAAAAGCCGTCAAAGGGGTACAAAGCAGCGGCAAAGTCATAAAGCTGATTGAAGACTTCACCGGCATGTTGATGAAAGTCAGCAAGTCCAAAGCGACGCCCCATACCGAAGCATCGAAGCCGTTGCTACTCAATGGTGATTCGAAATTCAATCCGGCACGCAAAGCGGATGTTCAGATCGCCGCTCCCAAACCTGCCGAAACCGCGACAGCTCCGAAGAGCAAGCCACCGATCACTGGCGGAAAAGCGGAATCCGATGCGCAGATTCAAACCCGTAAAAAAGATGAGCCAGCCTCACGGATCGAGCAGGTAGAGGCCGTCGACAACGCCCCCGAACAGCCGAAGAACCCAGCGAAAAAACCAGCACAATGCGTCGACGACACATGCTCAGACGGCGAACCAGTATCGATGGTGACCGGTGAAGAGTTACTGACGCTCACCGATGGGGAACTGGGTGGCCTGCTGCCTTTTGAGTGGACACGCCTATACCGAAGCAGTGCAGTCGAAATTGATAGCCGCCTCGGCTATGGCTGGAGTCATTCACTGTCTCATCGCTTGCAGATCGACGATGAGGGTGTGCTGTGGACGGACAACGAGAACCGGCAAACCCGTTTCCCGATGCCCACGGAACAGCGGCCGGCCATCACTAACAGTCTGGCTCAGGCAGCAATTTATCTAGGCAATGAACCCGGCGAACTCATTTTGACCCAGGCCGGGGCAAAAACACGCTTTTACCATTTCCGTGCCGGTCGACTGACCGCGATCAGCGATGCGTACGAAAATCGTCTGCACATCAGTTATGACTTCGTTGATCGTATCCAGCGCATAGATAACGGCGCAGGGCGCGCCCTTTTTCTGCGCTACGAAGACAGACACATCGTTGCTGTCGACCAACAGCAACAACGCCCCGAATACAATGAACGCGGCGAACGCCAAGACCCATGGCTGACGATTCATACCCTCGTCACCTACCGATACAACGCACTCAATCAACTGGTTTCTTCCACCAATGCGATGGGCGAAACCGAGCATTACCGCTACAACGATCAGCACGTCATCCTTGAGCGACAAATGGCCGGAGGGGCTAGCTTCTTCTGGGAGTGGGAGCGTGAAGGCAAGCTGTCCCGATGCGTACGTCATTGGGCCAATTACGCGCAGATGGAAGCACGTTACGAGTGGGATGATAAAGGCTCGGTCATTGTTCATAACGCTGACGGCAGTGAGCTGGTCTATGTGCATGACGAAAATGCACGCCTGGTCAGTGAGACCGCACCCGACGGTGGTGAGACGCAGAACGCTTATGACGATAACGGCCGATTGATCGCCGTTAAAGACCCGATGGGAGCGATCACCGAGTATCAGTACAGCGATGCCGGACGCTTGATTGCGGTGATCCCCCCGGAAGGTGTTCCGACGCGTTACAACTACTTCAACGGTCAACTTATTGATGTCCAGCGCGGCAAGGCCCGCTGGAAATACGAACGCAACCGCCAGGGCGATATTACCCAACAAACCGATCCTGACGGCAACGAGACCTTCTACAGCTATGACCGTCAGGGACGCTTGCTTGAGATCCGCCACCCCGACGGCAGTCGTCATCAACTGGGCTGGAACAACCTCGGCCAATTGCTGGAAGAACGCCTGCCGGACGGCGGTCAACGAAAATACCGCTACGATGCCCTCGGCCGGCAAATCACTCGCCAGGACGAATTCGGCGCGATCACCCAATATCAATGGGACGCCGTCGACCGCCTCACTCAGGTCACCCTGCCCGGCGGCGCCACACGTGCGTTTACCTACAACCCGTATGGCCGCGTCATCGCCGAACGCGACGAGCTCGGCCGGATCACCCGCTACGAATACGCCGACAACCTGCATCTGGTCAGCCGCCGCATCAACCCCGACGGCAGCCAACTGCGCTACCGCTACGACAACTCGCAACTCAACCTCACCGAGATCGAAAACGAGCGCGGCGAACGCTACCAACTCGATTACTACCCGAACGGCCTGATCCAGCAGGAAACCGGTTTCGATGGTCGACGCACCGCGTATGAGTACGACCTCAACGGCCAACTGCTGAAGAAAACCGAGTTCGGTGACGACGGTAGTGAACTGGTTACCGAATACCAGCGCGATGCCGCAGGCCGTTTGCTGGTCAAGACGCTGCCCGATGGCGAAGAGATTCATTACAGCTACGACGCACTCGGTCGCCTGGTAAACGTCGACGACGGCCATTGGCCGCTCGCTTATGAATACGACGTGCAAGATCGCTTGATCACCGAACATCAGGGCTGGGGCACCACGCGTTACGCTTACGACAAAGTCGGTCAGCTCAGCCACTGCCGTCTGCCCGATGGCTGCACGCTCGATTACCGTCATTTGTCCGGTGGACGGCTGAACAGCATCGACCTCAACGGCTCTCGCCTGACCAGCCACCAGTTCAACGCCGGTCGCGAGCAACAACGCCAACAAGGCTTGCTGCTTAGCCAATACCAATACGATGAACAGGGCCGACTAAAGGCCCACAGCGTCAGCCAACGGGACAAGCACCTGTTCCAGCGTCGCTACAACTACGATGCCAACGGCAACCTCGCCGGTATTAACGACAGCCGCAAAGGCAACCGCAGCTATCACTACGATCCACTCGACCGACTGATCAGCGTACGCGGCGCCATGCCAGAGAGCTTCGCTCACGACCCGGCAGGCAACCTCCTCGGACAAAATGACCTGCCCGTTGCGAACCTCGCAAACGTCAAAGGCAATCGCCTACTGATGCAAGGCGACCGCCATTACGATTACGACGCCTACGGCAACTTGATCCGCGAGCGTCGCGGAACCGGCCAAAAGCTCGTCACCGAATACCGCTACGACTGCCAACACCGCCTGATCGGCGTCAGCCTGCCGGGTGGCAGCACTGCAACCTACAAATACGACGCCTTCGGTCGCCGCTTCGAAAAAACCGTCGACGGCCACACCACTGAATTCCTCTGGCAAGGCGAGCGATTGATCGCCGAAAGCGCAGAAAATCGCTATCGCAGCTACATCTACGAGCCGGGCAGCTTCCGCCCGTTGGCGATGCTCGACGGCGAAGGCCCGCTAAAAGCGGCCCCGTTCTATTACCAACTCGACCACCTCGGCACACCGCAGGAACTCACCGACTACAGCGGCGAAATCATGTGGTCGGCAAAATACCGCGCCTACGGCAACCTCGCGGCGCTGGATGTCAGCGAAATTGATAACCCGTTGCGCTTCCAGGGTCAGTATTTCGACGCCGAGACAGGCTTACATTACAACCGCCACCGCTACTACAATCCGGGAACTGGACGGTTCTTGACGCCTGATCCGATCAAGCTTGCGGGTGGTTTGAATAGCTACCAATACGTGCCTAACCCTACGGGGTGGGTGGATCCGTTGGGGCTGGTGTGTAAACAGACAAACGGTGCCACTCCGAAAAAGCCTCCGCAAAAAACGACCCCGCCCGAGGTTGGCGAGACACTTAATTTTGAGCATTTCGAGCAAGCTCGCAATAAGGCACTTGAATGGCTTGAAAGCAATGGATTCAAAGCAGAAAAGCCAACCATTGGGAAGTTTGGTACGAATGCCGGGAAGGTTGTAGGCATGCAAACCGCTGACGGCAAGACTGGCTATCGAATCGAATATGATGAAAGAAGCGGCGCACATATAAACGTTTGGTCAGGAAAAAAGCCAGCACCACATTACCTTTTCAATGCAAGCGAAAAAACCGTATTAAAATTACTAAAGGCATTTAAAAAATGAGCTACTTCGACGAAGAACTTGAGAAAGAATTGTTAGAATCCAGCATTAACTACATGAAACTTGACAATGATGCACATGACAACGCCGTCTCACATATCAATAGAAATTTTCCGTTTATTGGATCAAAAATCGCTTGGAGCTCACTTCCCAACAGCACATCGCATTCAAAAAACACTATAAACAAAGCCATTGAAGAAATTTCAGAAAAAGCAAAAGATCTCAAAATAACTGAGATTACCTTTATCGGCGACTCGCTCACAGAGAATGCTTATAGATTCCACACCGCCGATCTTAAAAAAATAATAATGACATTTTCTGAAATACCGCAACACACCTATTTTTTCTCCGAGCAGTTTAGTTTGATAGGTTGCATAAGCAGCGAGGGCGAAATCAATTTTAGTGCGACCACTTAAACATGACACATAGCAGAAAAATAGGGAAAATCGATTTTCTATTGAAATAAATCCGCCCCCATTTGCGCCATTCAATCAGAGAAAACAAATATAAAAACAGGATATTCACACTCATCATCGAAGATACTCTGAAAGCACTCGCAAACATTGAATTTACCTTGATTTCTCTATAAAAAATGGGAAGTTACTATAGCGACAAACCGGTTAAAGAATATCAAAAACTTCAACCGAGCTCATTAACGATGATACGTCACTCAGCGACCAATCCAAGATCAAAAAATCATCAGCAAAAAATTTGCCCCAATTCCTGGTGAGGATTCACATGAATGACATAGAGCGTCATGTGGAGGGAATTGAATTCTGGAAGCCTTGAATGATTAGCTGTACGAAGAAATCTGCTGGGCCGCCTGATATGCGTGAAAAACACGTCACTGAAACCTTCAAGGCGACTGTCAACTTAAACTCTCCATTCAAGAATAATGAAAAACAGAAAACTTATGCTCAACGCATAATCACCAGATCAAATCTCTGCGACCACTCTCACGGATTAAATAATCAAAGGACTGTTATCTTGAAACACTTGAGCCGCACTCTCTCCTTGCTTCTAGCCTTTACCTTCTCCCTAAGCGCAAGCGCGCTGTCACTACGATCCGAACAACATCCCGACGGCACAACTGTCTTGTTGCTTACAAACGAAGCCAGTCCAGAACGGGCTCACAAGCTCAACCAAGACCCGGCGGTTCGCTCTGCACTCGTTGATTTTCTTGGCTACCAAACCGGAAGCTACACCAATGACAATACGATGATCGTGCAGCAGGTTCTTGAAGCGCTCGATTCGGAAATGGCGACGTTTGTTGATGGAGTGCCTCCCGGCAGAAAAATGATCACCGCCATGGACGACGGTAACAACGGATTCGAGCGCGGCGCATTGCTGCTGGACGACAAGGGGCAGTTGCTCGCCGTAGGACTGGTCAATGGCCATTGCTCCGTCAAGTCTCGTGACGAGCCATTGACTTGTAACGATGCTCCGGAAACCGTGCTGACCATTTTCCAGCCAGAAGGCGCTAGTGAGGGTGACGCCGACGCTTTGATCACTTGGAGTAAGCAACTGCCTCCTATGATGGCGCTGTGGGCGGAGAGTGACGATCCAGAACGCCGAGCCGCTGCGCAGAAGATTGCCCACGTT
Source organism: Pseudomonas sp. Sample_14 (assembly GCF_004307515.1). Lineage (NCBI taxonomy): Bacteria > Pseudomonadati > Pseudomonadota > Gammaproteobacteria > Pseudomonadales > Pseudomonadaceae > Pseudomonas > Pseudomonas sp. Sample_14. Next base: position 7,389 of record NZ_RCOC01000012.1, read on the forward strand.
GAGTACATCGTGACTCAGCCGAAACAGGGAGCTTGGACTGCGGCTCAATTACCGTCCGATTTTCCAAAAGCGATGCTGCCGTTGCTTCCGCAGCGAGCTCACTTGATTGGCGCCGGCGCTCACGGTGTCTTTACGACACCGGGTATGGAGGGCACGTCAATTGACGGTGACTGGGACAAAATAGCCGGACGCCCTCAGCATGAATATGAGGTCATTCTCAGGACTTTTACCGAATACGCGGATGTTATCGACTTCTATCAGCAACATGCAAAGGACGCCGAAGTCAGCGGCAACGAGCGCAAAGCGCTCGTTGAAGGCCGCATCAATGGTGGTACCTATAAAGTAGAAATCACCAATAGAAAAGAAGCCGGCACAGTGATCACGTTTTCCGCTTGGCGGCAGGAGGTCTAATTCATCTCTGAAGACAGAGCGATCATGTGGTCGCTTTGTCTTCTGAGCAAAAGGGACTGAGTAAAAGAGGACAGTTTTCTTTCTTCAAACTGAATATAAATCTGTCCCCTTTTCTTACTCGCAATTAAAAGCAAAAAAACATGAAATTTGAAAAAATAATACGTCTCGGCGGAAAAGTAATTTTCGACGAACTATCCAACCTAATCGATTACGACATAGCACTCATCTCAGAGAACCTGAAAGAGGATCTCTTACAGGCAGCATTCCCAAACGAACAAATATTAGACATCGGATGGTATCCTGAATTTGACAAAAATGGTGCCTTTAGAATTTCATTAATTGCAGATCGAGATTGGGAATCTCCGATATACACCGACACCGCCAAAACCTGGAGCGACCTTGACAAAATCTTAGATCACACGCTGCATAAAGTTAAACAAATCTGATGCAGGCTTTACATATTAGGAGTATATGGGGAAAGCAGTGGACCTGACATTGGCTAAGCCATAGGGTGTAGCGGCGCTGCCAATCGATGACAAAATTTGTTAGAGCAACCCACTACGCTAAAGCAGCGCAGCCGATGCCGATGCCGATGCCGATGCAATTAATTTGGGAAAAGCCTCAGACCTGTAGTACAAGGGAGTTTTCTTTCGGTAAAAAAATCTCGACAACCAAACCTATAACAGCGAAAGCAAAACCATGATATTTAAGTGCTCGGGCAACGCAGTCAATCCAAGTACCGTATCTTATAGAAGCTTGGGATTCGGAGAGGCGGTCACGATCAAGACTCAGCCCTACATACTGCAAATCAAACCCGGAGACTTTCCAAGAAAGTTCGAAATTATTGCAGATACGTTTATTTCGGAATGCAGGATTGACGATACCGTGCAAGGCTATGCGGACATCCCCGAGCTTGCGACAGTTGATTACCCGACTTTCAATGAACTTCTGAACATCCATTCAAACCTAGCAGCAAGTTTGATCGAAGATTATCTTTACTTCGAACTCTTCTATCATCTTTTTCAAAACCCAACCAACCTACAGCTGGTTATCAACAACATCAACAACGTATATACAGAAAAAGATTCAATAATAATCACGGGAGACACATATCCATTCAAATACTTCTAGCAGAAGGAAACTTGCTCGACGGCAGGCCCGCCGACTCATACCTCAACGGTCGACTGTTGAATAACACCGATCTGGCGACGAAGTCAGTGCGCTAATCACCGATTGCTAGTGATCTATTTGCCAGCTCTATTACGCGGCTAGTACCAAAAATATGCAGAGCCAGCCGCAAGAGCAATGTCCGCCATCGGGACAAAGGTCGATTCAACGCCGTTACGGAAACTACTGAAACGCAGAAAGTCTAGCTAACGTAAAAGGGCAACCGCCTGCTGATGCCCGGCGATCGCCACTACGATTACACGCTATCCGCCCCGGCCAACCGCACCTGCCTCTCCAACTCCACCTTCAACCCCGGCTCCAATTTCAACTGCCGTGCCAGTTCATCCAGATAGCTCTTCTCCATAAAATTCTCCTCATCCACCAGCATCACACTGGCGATGTACATCTCCGCCGCCATTTCCGGCGTGCTCGCCGCGCGGGCGACGTCGGTGGGGTCGAGGGGTTTGTTGAGTTCGGCGTGGAGCCAGTGTTGCAGTTCCTGATCGTTGTCGAGCTTTGTGAATTCGCCCTCGATCAGTTCGCGCTCGCGCTCGTCGATGTGGCCGTCGGCTTTGGCGGCGGCGACCAGGGCTTTGAGGATGGCCTGGCTGTGCTCCTCGACTTGCGCGGGTGGCAGGCGGTCGAGGGTTTGCGGTTCGCGTTGTGGTGCGCTGCCTTTTTGGGCGTTGTAGTTGCCGTAGGCCTTGTAAGCCAGTACGCCCAGCGCGGCGAGGCCGCCGTAGAGGGCGACTTTGCCGCCGACCTTGCGGACCTTTTTATTGCCGAGCAGCAGGCCCATCGCGCCTGCGGCCAATGCGCCGCCACCCGCGCCGGAGAGCAGACCGCCGAGGCCGCTGGAGCCAGACGAGCCACCGAGCAAGCCGCCAAGTCCGCTGGCAGCCGATTTGCTGGAAGCGCCGCCGTCCTTGTTCTGCAGCATTTCCTGCCCGGACTTGAGCAGTTGATCGAGCAATCCACGGGTGTTCATGTTCCGTCTCCAAACAAGGGTTATCCGGATCTAAGGCCCTCAGCCTAGTTCGAAAGTGCCCGGACCCGCCCCGCGAGTGTGCTTCGAGATGTTGCTCGCCACTCAAAAGGGCTCGTTCCGAGCGTTACCCAATGAAAAGGGGCGGGCCTTTCGACCTGCCCCCTTCTCCCCTCCTCTTTAAAACCGCGAAACACTCCGCATCGCATCCACCAGATAGCGCATGGCGATCCGGTCGCTTTCCGATAGCTCTCGATAACGTTCCACCAGTTTCAATTCCTCGGAATTGAGACGGCGTCTTCTGCGCCCGCCGCCCAAGCAAGGGAAGATGCCCAACATTTCGGTGATGCCTTGTATTTTTGCCATGGACGATGTCCTTCTCTATTGAGTCAAGAAACTGCTGAACCTCACATCGCCCTGCCTCTTCGAGCAGCGTCGTGTGCCCCGCCGGCACGAAGGCTTGTATCCGGTCTTGCTCATAGAATAGGAATTAAATCGGCGTTGAAAAGTGGTTTTTAGAGTAATTAATCGAAAAAAGCAGATATGCCCTCTAAATCAGAGGGCCCTGTCAGAAAAATTACAGACATGTCTTGTTTCATTGCCAGATGGCGCAACGCAAACAAGCGTTTTTGCCCGACAATCGAACCGATTAAGCTAGCGGGCATCTGTTTATAGTCCGTTGCGTTTGGCCGAAGGCATGACCGAACCGTAATTTCCGATCCGATACGTGCCAGGAACGGCGCGGGATTGCACACGACAGGTTGTATTTATGCACCGCAGGAATTTGCTCAAAGCGTCCATGGCCATTGCGGCCTATACCGGTCTTTCCGCGTCGGGTCTGTTGGCCGCTCGCGCCTGGGCGGCCAATGGTGGCGCCGCCGATGGCGAGGCCCAGGCTTTCGATTTCGAGGCGTTGAAGCGCCAGGCCAAGCAGCTCGCCGGCAATGCCTATCAGGATACGAAACAGGTGTTGCCGCCAACCCTGGCGACCATGACTCCGCAGAATTTCAACGCGATCCGCTACGACGGCGAGCATTCCTTGTGGAAGGAAAACAAAGGTCAGCTGGACGTGCAGTTTTTCCACGTCGGCATGGGTTTCCGTCAGCCGGTGCGCATGTACAGCGTTGATCCGAAGACGCGCATGGCGCGCGAGGTGCATTTCCGCCCGGCGCTGTTCAATTACGAGAACACTTCGGTCGACACCCAGCAGCTCAAGGGCGATCTGGGTTTTGCCGGCTTCAAACTGTTCAAGGCACCGGAGCTGGATCGGCATGATGTGGTGTCGTTTCTCGGCGCCAGCTATTTCCGTGCGGTCGATGCTACTGGCCAATATGGCCTCTCCGCGCGCGGCCTGGCCATTGATACCTACGCGAAGAAGCGCGAAGAGTTTCCCGACTTCACCAAGTTCTGGTTCGAGACGCCGGACAAGAACGCCACGCGTTTTGTGGTCTACGCCCTGCTCGACTCGCCGAGCGCGACCGGCGCCTATCGCTTCGACATCGATTGCCAGGCCGAGCGCGTGGTGATGGAAATCGACGCGCACATCAACGCACGCACCACTATCGAACAGTTGGGCGTTGCGCCAATGACGAGCATGTTCAGCTGCGGCACCCACGAACGGCGCATGTGCGACACCATTCACCCGCAGATTCACGACTCCGACCGTCTGGCCATGTGGCGCGGCAATGGCGAGTGGATCTGCCGTCCGTTGAACAACCCGGCGACGCTGCAATTCAACGCATTTGCCGACAAGGACCCGAAAGGTTTTGGCCTGGTGCAGACCGACCACGAATTCGCCAACTATCAGGACACCGTCGACTGGTACAGCAAGCGCCCGAGCCTGTGGGTAGAACCGACAACCGCCTGGGGCGAAGGCTCTATTGATCTGCTGGAAATTCCTACAACCGGCGAGACGCTGGATAACATCGTCGCGTTCTGGACGCCGAAGAAACCCGTGGCTGCCGGTGATTCGCTGAACTACGGGTACAAGCTGTACTGGAGCGCCCTGCCACCGGTCGGCACGCCACTGGCACGGGTGCACGCGACGCGTTCGGGCATGGGCGGCTTCACCGAAGGTTGGGCGCCGGGTGAGCATTACCCGCCAGTCTGGGCGCGGCGCTTTGCGGTGGACTTCACCGGTGGCGGCCTTGAGCGCCTGCCACAGGGCACCGGGATCGAGCCGGTGATTACCTGTTCCAACGGCAAGGTGCAGGACTTCAGCGTGCTGGTGCTGGATGACATCAAGGGTTATCGGATCCTGTTCGACTGGTATCCGACCAATGACAGTGTCGAGCCAGTGGAACTGCGCCTGTTCATTCGCACCAACGACCGCACGCTGAGCGAAACCTGGTTGTACCAGTACTTCCCGCCGGCGCCGGACAAGCGTAAATACCCTTGAGGTTCTAAGGCGGCGGTTCTGGCGTCATTCGCGAGCAGGCTCGCTCCCACAGGGGTCCGCATTCCTAATGTGGGAGCGAGCCTGCTCGCGAAGAGGCCCGCCTGGATAACGCAAACTTCTGCCGAATAGAAAAGCCCCGGCCATCACTGGTTCGGGGCTTTTGCTTTCCAGCCTTCAATCAATCGCGCAAATCCGATTCATGAATCGGCTGATCCCGATGGGTCGCGCGCTGATACTGCGCGGGCCACACTGCTTTGCGTCCGCCCAGATCATCGTCGGCATGCAGCGGCCAGTACGGATCGCGCAGCAGCTCTCGGGCGAGGAAAATGATATCGGCCTGACAGGTGCGCAGAATGTGCTCAGCCTGGGCAGGCTCGGTAATCATTCCGACAGTACCGGTGGCGATGCCTGACTCTTTGCGTACCCGCTCGGCAAAGCGCGTCTGATAACCCGGCCCGACCGGAATTTCCGCGTTTGCAGCTGTCCCTCCTGAAGACACGTCAATGAGATCGGCGCCCAGCGTGTGAAGGCGACGCGCCAGTTCCACGGTCTCATCCGGATTCCAGCCGTCTTCGACCCAATCAGTCGCCGAGACGCGGACAAACACCGGCAATTCCTCTGGCCATACCGCCCTCACCGCTTCAGTGACTTGCAGCACCAGACGGATACGATTCTCGAACGAACCACCGTACTGATCGCGGCGTTGATTGCTCAGCGGCGAGAGAAACTGATGCAGCAGATAGCCATGCGCGGCATGCACCTCGACCACGCTGAACCCCGCCGTCAGCGCGCGCTTGGCCGCGTCGACAAAGGCCTGGATCACTTCGGCGATCTGCCCCTCATCCAGCTGCTTCGGTTGAGTGTGTTGCGGATCGAAAGCAATCGGCGATGGCCCGACCGGGGTCCAGCCGCCATCCTCGGGTTTGACGCTGCCATGCTTGCCGATCCACGGCCGGTGGGTGCTGGCCTTGCGCCCGGCGTGGGCCAGCTGAATGCCGGCGACCGCGCCCTGGGCGGTGATGAAACGAGTGATGCGTTGCAGCGGTTCGATCTGTTCGTCGTTCCAGAGGCCAAGGTCTTCGGCGGTGATGCGCCCGTCGGCGGTCACCGCCGTGGCTTCGGTGAAAACCAGACCGGCACCGCCCACCGCGCGGCTGCCCAGGTGCACCAGGTGCCAGTCGTTGGCCAGGCCGTCGACGCTGGAGTACTGGCACATCGGCGACACGGCGATGCGGTTGGGCAGGGTCAGTTGGCGCAGGGTAAAGGGTTCAAGCAGCAGACTCATGGGGCACCTCTCGAATCAGTGGGCAGGCTCCAGGGTTCTGTTTGAAAAGTCGACGAGTGACAGAAAAAGGGTGTAGCACCCGCCCCCGCGGGCAAGAATTCGACAAGACGTCACAAGGCCAATCAAGCAGTGCTTAGAGCCTAGTCGACAACCGGAGATGACGGAGGGTTCAGAGTAATTCAGTGTGTGAAAGGACGCTTTCGCGAGCAGGCTCGCTCCCACAAGGCAGCACCGTACCTGTGGGAGCGAGCCTGCTCGCGAATGGCTTAACGCGGTTCGATATGAGCAATCATCAACTGCACAGTCTCGTTGCCACGAAACTCGTTGACGTCGAGCTTGTAAGCCAGTTCAACCCATTGAATCGTCGGGTTCGGCCACACATCGCGATCAATGCCAAACGCGATGCCATCGAGCTTCACCGAACCGCATTCGCTTTTCAGCACCACTTTCAAATGCCGTTCGCCAACCACGCGCTGCTCGACCAACTGGAACACGCCATGAAACAGCGGCTCCGGAAAGTGCTGACCCCATGGCCCGGCGTGGCGCAAGGCGCGGGCCAGTTCGAGGTGGAACTCTTCGACGGCCAGCGTGCCGTCCGACAACATTCGCCCAGTGAGGTCTTCTTCGCGAAGTTGCCTACGTACTTCAGCGTCGAATGCCTCGGCGAACAGCGGAAAATTCTCCTGCGGCAAGGTCAGACCAGCGGCCATCGCGTGGCCACCGTACTTGGCGATCAGGTTCGGATGCTGCGCCGCGACCACGCTCAGCGCATCGCGAATATGGAAGCCCTGCACCGAGCGACCGGAGCCCTTGAGCAGACCATCACCGGCATCGGCGAAGGCAATGGTCGGGCGGAAATAGCGCTCTTTCATCCGCGAGGCGAGGATGCCGATCACGCCCTGATGCCACTCCGGATCGAACAGGCACAGACCGAACGGCATCGACTCGACCGGCAGATCCTTGAGCTGCGCCAGCGCTTCACGCTGCATGCCCTGCTCGATGGATTTGCGATCCTGGTTCATGCCGTCCAGTTGCGCAGCCATTTCCCGCGCCAGATTGGCGTCGGCGGTGAGCAGGCATTCGATGCCCAGGCTCATGTCGTCCAGACGCCCGGCGGCGTTCAGGCGAGGGCCGACAATAAAACCCAAGTCGGTGGAAGTGATCCGCGCAGCCTCTCGCTTGGCGACTTCGAGAATCGCCTTGATCCCCGGCCGCGCCCGGCCGGCACGAATCCGCTCCAGCCCTTGATGCACGAGAATGCGGTTGTTGGCATCCAGCGGCACCACGTCGGCGACGCTGCCCAGCGCCACCAGATCGAGCAGTTCGCCGATGTTCGGTTGCGGTTTGCTCTCGTACCAGCCAAGGCTGCGCAGGCGTGCGCGCAAGGCCATCAACACATAAAAAATCACCCCGACGCCGGCCAGCGCTTTGCTCGGAAACTCGCAGCCCGGCTGGTTCGGATTGACCAGCGCATCGGCCTGCGGCAGTTCATCGCCGGGCAAGTGGTGGTCGGTGATCAATACCTTCAGTCCGGCGCGCTTGGCCGCCGCGACGCCTTCGACGCTGGAGATGCCGTTATCGACGGTGATCAATAGTTGCGGTTCACGGGTCAGCGCGACTTCGACGATTTCCGGCGTCAGGCCATAGCCGTATTCGAAACGGTTCGGCACCAGATAATCGACATGCGCAGCGCCCAGCAGGCGCAGGCCGAGCACACCGACGGTGCTGGCGGTGGCGCCGTCCGCATCGAAGTCGCCGACGATCAAAATGCGCTGGCGTTGCTCCAATGCCGTCACCAGCAGGTCAACCGCCGCATCGATGCCTTTGAGCTGCTGGAACGGGATCAAGCGCGCCAGACTTTTGTCCAGCTCCGCCTCCGACTGCACGCCCCGCGCCGCGTACAGGCGAGTCAGCAGTGGCGGCAGATCACCGAGGAAAGGCAACGTGGCAGGCAATTGACGAGGTTCGATACGCATGGGGCGACGGAGGCTTCTCTTTGATTCGTGGGAAATATCAGCGATCTCGCGACCTCAGCCGCGCTCACCTTGCAGCCATTGCAACTGGACTTCGTGCTGACCGCGGTCGTCGGTGACGAAGATCGTGCCTTCGCTGATCATCACGTCCCACTTGATGACGCGCGGCATGTCCTTGGCCAGGGTCTCCAGCACTTCCTGCGGGACGGCGGCGATGTTGACGTTTTTCAGGTTCTTGATCGCCGGGATCACCTTGGTTTCCCAGACACGCAGGCTGCCGTAGGCCAGCAGGCTGGTGCGTTCGGTGCGGCGCGAGCACCAGGTCAGGCGATCGGCATCGGGCTGGCCGACTTCGATCCAGTGCAGGACACGGTCGTCCAGGCTCTTTTCCCACAAGGCCGGTTCATCCACGTCTGACAGACCACGGCCGAACGACAGCTGCTCGTTGTACCAGAGCGCGTAGGCCAGCAGCCGCACAGTCATGCGTTCTTCGGTCTCCGAAGGATGACGGGCGATGGTCTGCTTGACGCTTTCGTAGACGCTGCGGTCGAGGTCGGTGAGGTTCAGTTCGAATTTGTAGGTAGTGGACGGCTGGGCCATGAACGGGCTTCTTGATACGAGGAAAGTCGGCAAGTCTAACCGATGCCACAGGCAATCATCGAATTGATGGCGATCCAGCTGCGGCGTCTGACAGCCGGCTATGTTAAAACCCTGTATCCGTTCAGCCTTGTCCTACAGGATTTCGCATGCCGTTCACCAGCAAACCGCTCTCGGGTCTAAAAGTCATTGAATTGGGTACGCTGATCGCCGGGCCGTTTGCCTCGCGCATTTGCGGCGAATTCGGCGCCGAGGTGATCAAGATCGAGTCGCCGGACGGCGGCGATCCCCTGCGCAAGTGGCGCAAATTGTACGAAGGCACCTCGTTGTGGTGGTTCGTCCAGGCGCGCAACAAGAAGTCGCTGACCCTCAATCTGAAACACCCGGACGGTTTGGCGATCCTGAACCAGCTGCTGGGCGAAGCCGACATCCTCATCGAGAATTTCCGCCCCGGCGTCCTGGAAAAACTTGGTCTGAGCTGGGAAACCCTGCACGCACTGAACCCGAAACTGGTGATGGTGCGCCTGTCCGGTTTTGGTCAGACCGGGCCGATGAAGGACCAGCCGGGTTTCGGCGCGGTCGGCGAATCCATGGGCGGCCTGCGGTACATCACCGGTTTCGAAGATCGGCCACCGGTGCGTACCGGGATTTCCATCGGTGATTCGATTGCCGCGCTGTGGGGCGTGATCGGTGCGCTGATGGCGCTGCGTCATCGCGAGGTCAATGGCGGGCTGGGCCAAGTGGTCGACGTTGCGCTGTATGAAGCTATCTTCGCGATGATGGAAAGCATGGTGCCGGAGTTCGACGTGTTCGGTTTCATCCGCGAGCGCAGCGGCAACATCATGCCGGGCATCACGCCCTCTTCGATCCACACCAGCGCCGACGGCAAGCATGTGCAAATCGGCGCCAATGGTGATGCAATCTTCAAACGCTTCATGCTCGTGATTGGCCGCGAAGATCTTGCCAACGACCCACTGCTGGCCAGTAACGACGGGCGCGACAGTCGCCGGGACGAGTTGTATGGCGTGATTGATCGCTGGGTCAATTCCTTACCACTGCAGACTGTTCTCGACTTGCTCAATCAGGCCGACGTACCGGTCAGCCGGATCTTCAGCGCCGAGGACATGTTCAACGATCCGCAATATCTGGCGCGAGAGATGTTCCTGCATGCCAAGTTGCCGGACGGCAAGGACTTCAAGATGCCCGGCATCGTGCCGAAACTTTCCGAAACCCCAGGTTCATCCGAATGGGTCGGGCCGCAGTTGGGCGAACACAATGCGCAGGTGCTCGGCGATCTGGGCTACGACGCGGCGCAAATCGCTCGGCTGCGTGAAGACGGGGCCATCTGAGCAGCGCCGGGCGCTTCGGTTTTTCAAGCAACAAGCCGCGCACTGCGCAAACGCCGGGCAAAAGAAACCCCGAGAAGTGGGGAGACGACTCGGGGTTAAACGGGGTCTGCTTCGAGACCCGTAGCAGCAAGCGACAAGCACCGGAGCACAATGCTTGATCTCGCTGTTATGGGGTCTGACTGACAGGGATGCGGGAAGGTTCCCACAAAAAATATTTCATCTTTACAGGGCCGGACGCTTATCCAGAGCTGCATTGCGCAACGCCGCAATCACGCAGGGTTCCAGCCGCCCTTCGGCGATCATCACGTCACGGTGCAGGCCGTCCACCACGTCGGTCAGCAAGCGCTTGTCGCTCAACTGGGCCTGATTGAATTCGCGTTCCACCACAATGGCGCCGCTGCTGTTCTTCAGCGTCACCAGACATTCACCATGGCTGCCGCGAGGGGTCAGCGTCACCTGATACGGGCTCAGAGCCTCACCGAGCAATAGACTGATACTTTCCATCTCGATCTCCACTCAATAGTCCGAAAACACAGTGCCTGGGGCGTGTTCACATTAAATGACCACCGGCCCGAGAAGAAAGTTCTGCCTGTCGCGTCCCAACCTTGCGGGTCCGCGTCTGACAGAGCATGCACGGCGAAGATGACAGAAAAATATTCGCCGGTTTCAGGCCTCGATGAGCTCCTGCGGGGTGATCAGATAACTGTCCAGCAGACCTCTCATCAACACCGCCGAAACCGGCGTTTGCAGCCGTCCCAGCAGGCGCAGGCGTTGCTGGCGGAGCAGCGGCTCCAGATCACTCATCAAACTCTGCGCGACCGAGCCCAGCAGAATCAGGGCACGCGCCTCATGGTGCGCCGCCAGGTGATGAATCAAAGCCAGCCCATCGCCACCCTTGAGCTGCGGATCGCAGATGGCGATATCGACCGCGCCGCGATGCCCCAGTGAACTCAAGGCTGACGCCAGCGAAGGCGCGGTCAATACATCGTAGATGCCGATGGCATTGAGCATTTGATGCAATGCCATCAGCTGGAACGGGTTGGGTTCAAGAATCAGGACTTTAAGCGAGCGCATGGGCGACCTCTGGAGCGATCATCGCGGACTCTCACCGCAGTTGTCGTTCACTCTAGGGCAGGCGTCTTAAGCCTCCCATCAGAAAAGTAGCCGCGTCTTGCAGGACATTTCCCTTCTTTACTGCAGACAGCGACACCCGCTCTCGGTCCTGCGCTGAGTGATATCGGTCCAGCCACCCAACAGGCCGCGCAATTTACCGTCACCGCTGTAAAACGGCACGGTCCACTGATAAACCTCGCGAGACCCGCCCTTGAACAGCAGCTGTCGTTTGCTGAAGCGCGACTTGCGGGTCTGCAACTGGGCGATGAATTCATCGTGGAGCATGCGCGCGGTGGTTTCCGGAAACGCATCGACTTCGATCAGCAGGCGCCCCTGCATCTGGTCCAAGCGCACCGACAGCGCTTCCTCGTAACTGCGATTGCAGATGATCAACCGCCCGTGCAGATCACGGACAAACACCGGATCCGGCATCGAATCGATCAGGGCGTGCTGAAAGGCCAGTTGATCGCCCAACTCCTTTTCCGCCGCGCAGCGCAACTTGATCACGGCCGCTAGGCGTCTGTTCCACACTAGCGACAGCATCCCGAAAACGCCGATTACCCCCATCGCCCAGCATGCCCACTCGACCAGGCGTTCCCAGACGGAGGGCACGGGCGGCGGCGAAACGCCCGCCAGCCACTTGAGACGCATCGCCCGCAACTCCGCCGCAGGGAACGCTTCCAGCGCCTTGTTGAGAATACTCAGTAGTTGCGGCATGCCTTTTCGTACAGCCAGATGATCGGCTTCCCACTTGCCCTCTACCAGGGCACCGACCTTGAGCATGCCCAACGGATAGAGCTGCGCGCCGATTTCGTTTTCGATGGTTGCGTAGGCTTCACCGCTCTCGACCAGCGCCCGCGCTTCGGCGTAGGTTTTCACCGAGCGTATTTCAATCGACGGATAATCGCGGCGAATCGCATCCTCCAGGGCATGACGGGCGGGCAGCACCAGAACGCGCTTGGCCAGTTGCTCGAAAGACTCCACCCGCGGGGTATTGGCATGTCCGACAAAAACCCAGCCTGCCCCTCCAAAAGCATGACTGAAATCGAGAAACGCCTTGCGATCATCACTCATGGCCAAGGTCGTACTGATGTCCGCGACTCCGCTTTGCAGGCGATCGAGCATATGGTCGGTAGAGAACGATTCCTGGTGCTCGAATTGCAGGCCGGTCATTGCGCTGACGCGCTTGAGCACATCGTTGTTCAGACCGCTCCACTGGCCATGTTCGTCCTGAAACAGGTACAACGGATATTGCACCGATGCCACCGTCACTCTGGGGTTGTCACGTATCCATTGCTGCTCGTGCGCATCCAGCTCGATAGCCTGGACACTGGCTGACGCATTGGCCTGATCGAGTGCCATTTGCGCTGCCATGCCGCTGTGTGTCCACCCCAGCACCGCCAACAAAAACAACCAGCCCAGTGCCGGTTTCAAACCTCTGTAAAACAGCATTGCCATTTCCTTCGTGATCGACTCACCCGTCCTTCGTGGGTGAAAACCCGAGCAGTGTGGCAGCAGAAACAAAAAAGCCCGTCAGGAGACGGGCTTCAAAATGTGACAGCTTTTACTGGCTTAGAGTGGCTTGCCGCGGTTGCCATGCTGGCTGACAAAGGCTTGCACGGCTTTCAGGTCGTTTGGCAGAACCGTGCAGCGCTCGTTTCGCTCAAACAAATCAGAAAGATGTGCAGGTAGTTCGAGCGCTTTTCCTACACCCGCTTTCTCCACTGCCTCAGGAAACTTGACCGGATGGGCAGTACCCAGAATGACCATCGGGATATCCAGGCTGCGACGGCATTCGCGCGCGGCTTTCACACCGATGGCAGTGTGCGGGTCGAGCACCTCACCGGTTTGCTCGTAGACGTCGGCGATGGTTTCGCAGGTCTGCGCATCGTCCACCGCCAGGGAATCGAACAGCTTGCGTGCTTCGGTCCAGCGCTCTTGCTCGACGCTGAAACTGCCGTCCTTTTTGAACGAGTCCATCAGGCCGGCAATCGCCGCACCGTTACGGCCGTGCAGGTCGAACAGCAGGCGCTCGAAGTTCGACGACACCATGATGTCCATCGACGGCGACAGCGTTGCGTGCAGGGTTTCCTTGACGTACTGGTTGCCGCTCATGAAGCGGTGCAGGATGTCGTTGCGGTTGGTCGCGACGATCAACTGGTTGATCGGCAGGCCCATGTTGCGCGCCAGGTAACCGGCGAAGATGTCGCCGAAGTTACCGGTCGGTACCGAGAACGACACCGAACGCGCCGGACCGCCCAACTGCAGGGACGCATGGAAGTAGTAAACGATCTGGGCCATGATCCGCGCCCAGTTGATCGAGTTCACCGCCACCAGACGCGTGCCTTTGAGGAAGCTCTGGTCGGCGAAGCTGTTCTTGACCATTTCCTGGCAGTCATCGAAGTTGCCTTCGATGGCGATGTTGTGGATGTTCTCGCCGAAGATCGTCGTCATCTGCCGACGCTGCACTTCCGATACACGCTGATGCGGGTGCAGGATGAAGATGTCGACATTTTCGCAGTGCTTGCAGCCTTCGATGGCCGCAGAACCGGTGTCACCAGAGGTGGCACCGACAATCACCACGCGCTCGCCGCGCTTTTCCAGCACGTAATCGAGCAGGCGACCGAGCAGTTGCAGGGCGAAGTCCTTGAACGCCAGGGTCGGGCCGTGGAACAGCTCAAGCACCCATTCATTACCGTTCAACTGACGCAGTGGCGCCACGGCGCTGTGCGCGAACACGCCGTAGGTTTCTTCGAGAATTTTCTTGAAATCGGCATCCGGAATGCTGCCGGTGACAAACGGGCGCATCACCCGGAAGGCCAGTTCGTGATACGGCAGGCCGGCCCAGGAAGCGATTTCTTCCTGAGTGAAACGTGGCAGGTTTTCCGGGACGTACAGACCGCCGTCGGTCGCCAGACCGGCCAGCAGGACCTCTTCGAAATTCAGGGCCGGGGCCTGCCCGCGAGTACTGATATATCGCATTTTTTTCAAACCTTCGGTTTGAGCTGCAAGCTGCAAGCTGCAAGTCGCAAGTAAAAGCCAGACTGCTTCTCTCTTGCCACTTGCCGCTCGAAGCTTGCCGCTGCTTTTTAGTTCAAATGTTCGACACGGATCCGTACAACCGGGCCGTCAACGCCAGCCAGTGCTTCCAGCGCGGTGATCGCATCGTTGATGCGCTGCTCGACCACGCGGTGGGTCAGCAGGATCATCGGCACCAGGCCGTCATGCTCTTCGACTTCCTTCTGCATGATCGATTCGATATTGATGCCGCGCTCCGACAGGATGCTCGCCACCTGCGCCAGAACGCCCGGATGATCCTTGGCGTGAATGCGCAGGTAGTAAGCGCTTTCGCAGGCTTCGATCGGCAGGATCGGATGGGCCGACAGCGAGTCCGGCTGGAAGGCCAGGTGCGGCACACGGTTTTCCGGGTCGGAAGTCATCGCGCGAACCACGTCGACCAGATCGGCGATCACCGACGAAGCGGTCGGCTCCATGCCAGCGCCGGCACCGTAGAACAGCGTCGAACCGGCGGCGTCGCCGTTGACCATCACTGCGTTCATCACGCCGTTGACGTTGGCGATCAGGCGATCGGCCGGAATCAGCGTCGGGTGCACGCGCAACTCGATGCCGGCGTCAGTGCTGCGCGCCACGCCGAGGTGCTTGATGCGATAGCCCAGCGCCTCGGCGTAGTTGACGTCGGCGGTGGTCAGTTTGGTGATGCCTTCGGTGTAAGCCTTGTCGAATTGCAGCGGAATGCCGAAGGCGATAGACGCCAGAATGGTCAGCTTGTGCGCGGCATCGATGCCTTCGACGTCGAAGGTCGGGTCGGCTTCGGCGTAACCCAGCGCTTGCGCTTCGGCGAGTACGTCTTCAAACGTACGGCCCTTCTCGCGCATTTCGGTGAGGATGAAGTTGCCGGTACCGTTGATGATCCCGGCAACCCAGTTGATGCGGTTGGCGGACAGGCCTTCGCGGATCGCCTTGATCACCGGAATGCCACCGGCCACCGCTGCTTCGAATGCCACGATCACGCCTTTCTCGCGTGCCTTGGCGAAAATCTCATTACCGTGAACGGCTATCAGCGCCTTGTTCGCGGTGACCACATGCTTGCCATTCTCGATGGCCTTGAGTACCAGCTCGCGGGCAACGGTGTAGCCGCCCATCAGCTCTATGACGATGTCGATCTCAGGGTTCGTGGCCACTTCGAAGACATCGTTGGTAATCGCAATACCGGTCGTCTGGAACTGAGGCTTTGGCGTGCGCGTGGCAATTTGTGCCACTTCGATTCCACGCCCGGCACGACGAGCAATTTCCTCGGCGTTGCGCTGAAGTACGTTGAAGGTACCGCCACCGACGGTCCCTAACCCACAGATGCCTACTTTGACCGGATTCACTGTGAACTCCCCATGAAACGGCCGACACAGGGTCGGCCGGAAAACAACCGCGTGCTCGCGGCTCTCTGTTGATGGCCCGGCGCTGTTGCCGCCGGACCACGATCGTCAACGGTTGCCCGTGACGATGCGAATTACTTCGCGCCCAGCGCCAGTTTGGCGACTTGTGGCGCCGGCTGGTAGCCCGGAATGACCTGGCCGTCGGCCAAAACGATGGCCGGTGTACCGTTCACGCCGATCGACTGACCGAGGGCGAATTGCTTGGAAACCGGGTTATCGCACTTGGCGGCCTTGATTTCCTTGCCATCGACCATTTTGTCCATGGCGGCTTTCTTGTCTTTCGAGCACCACACTGCTTGCAGCTGCTCGTCACCCGGCGAATTCAGACCCTGGCGCGGGAACGCCACGTAGCGCACTTCAATGCCGCGCTTGTTCAGCTCCGGCACTTCGGCATGCAGTTTGTGGCAGTACGGACAGGTGGTGTCGGTAAACACGGTGATATGCGATTTGGTCTCGCCCACAGCCGGGTAGACCACGGTTTCGGCCACCGGGATGGCATTGATCAGTTGGGAAATGCCCAGGCGTTCGGTCTTCTCGGTCAGGTTGACCGGTTTGCCATTCGCCAGCTGATACAGGTTGCCCTGGACGATGTACTGGCCATCGGCGCTGGCATACAGCACGCGGCTGCCTTTGAGTTTGACTTCGTACATGCCAGGCAACGGGCTGGCACTGATGCTCTCGACCGGAACCTCGAGTTCGAGTTTTTCCAGGCTTTGACGAATGGCTTTGTCAGCCGCGTCGTCGGCGACGGCAAAGGTGCTCACCAACGCAATGGCGGCGGCGGCGAAAATCTGGGTCAGACGCATGAGTACTCCTGAGGGCGGGCCAATGAAACGGTCAGAACGCCCGTGCGAAACACCGGGTCATAACCGTCCATCGTGCAAACCGGCAAAGCCTAACACATAAGGTCACGAGGGCCGAATGCGCCTGTCGCCACACACTCATGAGCAACTGACACATCTTCATGCTTGTACAACTGACCCACAACCACATGTGGCTGACACACATTATTGTGGCGAGGGGATTTATCCCCGCCGGGTTGCGAAGCAGCCCTAAACCATCCACCGCGATCTTTCAGTCAAAATCGAGCCAGCCGGGTTTGCGACTGCTGCGCAGCCGAACGGGGATAAATCCCCTCGCCACAGGTCAGTGTTTCAACATTATGGGATGTGTCAGCCGCGTGGGTGGTGCTTCGCGTGCAAGTCCTGCAAGCGGGCGCGGGCGACGTGGGTATAGATTTGGGTGGTGGAAAGGTCGCTGTGCCCGAGCAGCATCTGCACCACGCGCAAGTCCGCGCCGTGATTGAGCAGATGCGTGGCGAACGCGTGGCGCAAGGTGTGCGGCGACAGCGACTTGCTGATCCCGGCGACCTTGGCCTGATGCTTGATGCGATGCCAGAACGTCTGCCGGGTCATCTGCTCGCCGCGCTGACTGGGGAACAGCACATCGCTGGGGCGGCCACCGAGCAACTCGCCACGACCATCACGCATATAACGCTCGACCCAGACAATCGCCTCCTCGCCCATCGGCACCAGACGCTCCTTGCTGCCCTTGCCCATCACCCGCAATACGCCTTGGCGCAGGTTGACCTGCTCCAGCGTCAGGCTGATCAGTTCGGTCACGCGCAGGCCACAGGCATACAGCACTTCCAGCATCGCGCGGTCACGCTGGCCGATGGCGTCACTCAGGTCCGGCGCCTTGAGCAGTGCTTCGACATCGGCTTCCGACAGCGACTTGGGCAACGGCCGCCCCAGTTGCGGCATGTCGACGCGCAACGTCGGGTCGACGCTGATCAGTTTTTCCCGCAGCAGATAGCGATAAAAGCCACGCACCCCGGAGAGAAATCTCGCGGTGGAGCGCGGCTTGTAGTTTTGCTCCAGCCGCCACGCCAGATGATCGAGGATCAATTCGCGACCGGCATTGATCAGTTCGAGATTTTTCTCCTGCAACCAGCCGTTGAACAGCGCGAGGTCACTGCGATAGGCGTCGCGGGTATTGTCGGACAGGCCTTTCTCCAGCCATAAAGCGTCGAGAAATTGATCAATCAGCGGATGGTCGATGGCAGGCATGGGTGCTCGGGGCAGGCAGTTTTTAACACTGCGCGCAAATAGACAGTGAACGACGGGAATGGCCGCTAGTCTTTCATAGCCAGCCAGATCAAGGAACAGGGAGCATCAATGAACGAGCAGCAAATTCTCTTGGCATTTGGCGGGATCGGCGCGGCGGCGCTGGGTTGTCAGTGGCTGGCATGGCGCCTGAAGCTGCCGGCCATTCTGTTTCTGCTGCTGACCGGCATTTTGGCCGGCCCGCTGCTGGGTTGGCTCGACCCGCAGGAAATGTTCGGCCCGCTGCTGATGCCACTGGTGTCGCTGGCAGTGGCGCTGATTCTGTTCGAAGGCAGCCTGACCCTGCACCTGTCGGAATGGAAAGAGATCGGCAGCGTCGTTCATCGACTGGTGACCCTCGGTGCGATTTCGACCTGGATCGTCATCGCGGTCGCCACGCACTTTCTGCTGGGCTTCGACTGGATGCTGGCGATTCTGTTTGGCAGCCTGACGCTGGTCACCGGTCCGACCGTGATCGTGCCGATGCTGCGGGTGGTGCGGCCGAAGGCCTCGATCGCCAACATCCTGCGCTGGGAAGGCATCGTCATCGATCCGATCGGCGCTCTGCTCGCGGTCGTGGTGTACAGCTTCATCATCGCCAGCGCTGAAGGCCATGGCCTCAAGCAAAGCCTCTTCACCTTCGGCGGGGTGATTCTCTGCGGCGCCGTGTTTGGTGTCGTCGGGGGTTGGTTGCTGGGGACGGTGATCCGGCGTCAGTGGCTGCCGGAATACCTGCACAATCTGGCCTCGCTGGCAGCGGTGCTGGCGATCTTCATCGGTGCCAACCAGGTGATGCATGAGTCCGGCCTGCTGGCGGTGACGCTGATGGGCATGTGGCTGGCCAACATGAAAGGCGTGGACGTGCGGCACATCCTGCACTTCAAGGAAAACCTCAGTGTATTGCTGATTTCCGGACTGTTCATCCTGCTCGCGGCGCGCCTGGACCTGAACGCTTTGCTTGGTCTGGGGCCGCTGGTGTTGATTCTGCTGTTGGTGATCCAGCTGATCGCCCGTCCGTTGAATGTTTTGCTCAGCACCGCCGGTTCCAGTCTGAGCTGGCGCGAAAGGGCGTTGCTGTGCTGGATCGCGCCGCGCGGGATCGTCGCTGCGGCTGTCTCGGCGATTTTCGCAATTCGCCTGGATGAATCCGGACATGAAGGCGCCCTGCTCCTGGTGCCGCTGACCTTTGCGGTAATCATCGGCACCGTGGTTTTGCAAAGCGCAACGGCGCGACCGCTGGCACGGCTGTTAAAGGTCGCCGAACCGGCGCCGAGCGGTTTCCTGATCGTTGGAGCCAATGGCCCGGCCCGCGAATTGGGCAAGTCGCTGCAACAGCTGGGCAGCCGCGTGCTGCTGACCGATTCGAGCTGGGAGAATATCCGCGCGGCACGTATGGAAGGCTTGCCGACCTATTTCGGCAACCCGGCGTCGCAGCATGCCGACGCGCATCTGGATCTGGTGGGGCTGGGGCATTTGCTGGCGCTGTCACCGTCGGGCGAGCTGAACACATTGGCGGCGATGCGCTTTCGTCATGACTTCGGTCATCAGCGCCTGTTCGGTCTGGCCAGCGGCCATGAAAGCCGCCGCAGCGACAAGCACCGCGCAAGCCTGGAACACCGGGGCAATCAATTGGGCAGTGAGGCACTGACCTATTCGAAACTGGCCGGCCAGATGGGCCAGGGAGCGGAGCTTTACAGCACGACATTGACGGACGGCTTCGGCTGGGAGGATTACCAAGCGCTGCACGGCAATCGCGCAACTTTACTGTTCATGCGTGATGACAGCGGCTGGGTGCATGTGGTGACGCCGGAAACGGCGTTGAAGCCGGGGGCTGGGTGGACGTTGCTGGCATTGATTCAACCGCAAGGTTCCGGCGCCTGACAGACCGATTCGCGAGCAGGCTCGCTCCCACATTTGAATTCCTGTGGGAGCGAGCCTGCTCGCGAAGGCCGCGACTCGGTCACAGATAGACAGAAGATCCTTGCAGCGCAAATCGCAGGCAACAAAAAAGCAGCCCGTAGGCTGCTTTTTTCTGCATCGGAAGCTGGGCTTAAGCCAGTTTTTCCTTGATGCGTGCTGCTTTACCCGACAGGTCGCGCAGGTAGTACAGCTTGGCTTTACGTACGTCACCGCGACGTTTAACAGCCATGCTGTCGATCTGCGGGGAGTAGGTCTGGAAAGTACGTTCTACGCCAACACCGTTGGAGATTTTACGAACGGTGAACGCACTGTTCACGCCGCGGTTACGCTTGGCGATTACAACGCCTTCGAACGCTTGCAGACGGGAACGATCGCCTTCCTTCACTTTCACCTGAACGACAATAGTGTCGCCTGGGGCGAAGGTAGGGATTTCTTTGGTCATCTGCTCTGCTTCGAGTGCAAGGATGATTTTGTTGGTCATGCTGTGCTCCTAAGGTAAATCGTTCGATCTACCATCGATACGTTGTTAACTATCGTCCCGCTCGCGGATGTATTCCTCGAGCAGCTTCTTCTCTTCTCCAGAAAGCGAGCGGCTTTCCAGAAGATCGGCGCGTCGTTCATAGGTCCGACCAAGGGACTGCTGTAAACGCCAACGCCGGATATGCGCGTGATTGCCACTCAGCAACACGTCGGGAACACGCTGATCCGCATACACCTCCGGTCGGGTGTAGTGCGGGCAATCCAGCAGACCATCCGTAAAGGAATCTTCCTCAGCGGAATCCGCATGCCCTAAAGCTCCAGGCAGCAGTCGTGTAACCGCATCGATCAGGACCATGGCCGGCAGCTCGCCGCCAGACAGTACATAGTCGCCAATCGACCACTCTTCATCGACATGAGCCTCAATAAAGCGCTCGTCAATGCCTTCGTAGCGGCCGGCAATCAGGATCAATGCATCCGATTGTGCCAGCTCGCGTACCGCCGACTGAGTCAGTTGACGGCCTTGGGGGGACAGGTAAATCACCTTCGCCGCCTCCCCGGCTGCTGCCTTGGCCTGAGCCAGCGCATCTTCCAGGGGCTTGATCTTCATCACCATGCCCGGACCACCGCCAAACGGGCGATCGTCCACAGTGTGATGCCGATCCGTCGTGTAATCTCGCGGATTCCAACAGGTCAGCTGCAAGAGCCCCTGTTTGACCGCACGACTGGTGATGCCGTAATCGCCAATGGCGGAAAACATCTCGGGAAACAAACTGATCACTTCTACGCGCAAGTTAGCCACGTTCAGAAGTCCGCGTCCCAATCCACCTTCATCTCGCCCGCTTCCAGGTCGACGGCCAACACGCATTGCTCCGTATAGGGCAACAGGCGTTCGCGATCATCCAGGCTGCCAGCGCAAGGCTTGACGACCATTACATCATTGGCGCCGGTTTCCAGAAGATGATCGATTTTCCCGAGCAGTTGCCCAAGGGTGTCGATGACCTTCAAACCTTCCAGCTGGTACCAGTAGTACTCGCCTTCGGTCAATTCAGCGAACAGGTTGCGCGGCACGCAGATCTCATAACCGGCCAGAAGACGAGCTTCTTCACGATCATCGAGACCCTTGAGCTTGGCGACCAGGAACTTGTCGCTCCCGCGTCCACTGACCAGCTCGACCTGTTTGACATTGCCTTCGCGCTTGAGCGTCCAGGTTTTGTACTGCAACAGGTTTTCAGTCGGATCAGTAAAGGAATAAACCTTCACTTCGCCGCGAACGCCATGAACAGAATAAATTTTGCCAATAACGATCAAATCATCGGCAGGGGCTGGCGTCGCGTTCATATTGCTCAGGCCGCAGCCTTGGCAGATTCCTTCAACAACTGAGCAACGCGCTCAGAAGGTTGTGCACCAACGCTCAGCCAGTAGGCAACGCGCTCTTGGTTCACGGACAGACGGATTTCCTGACCACGGGCAACAGGGTTGAAGAAACCAACCTGTTCTTTGTGGGAGCCGTCACGCGGGTTACGCGAGTCGGTTACGGTCAGGTGGTAAAACGGGCGCTTTTTGGAGCCGCCAAGGGCAAGACGGATTGTTAGCATGTGAACATCGTTCCTGTAGTCGGTGCTGCAAATCTAAATGCACAGCGGGCATGGGTGCCCGAAAGGCCGCATATTCTAAGGAATATCCGGACTTTTGCAAATGACTTTTTCCGGCGCCCATGGCATGCCGTGCAGATTTGCATAGAGAGCCGTCGATAAAAACGGCCAGTCAGCTCCCGCCGAGTGCGGGTTTGCTGTTGATCCTGCGTCCTTGCAGGGTCTGCGCCGGTGCGACGACCGGCGAAGTCTTTACATTTTCGGCATGCCGCCGCCGGGCAACATACCGCCCATGCCGCGCATCATTTTTGCCATACCGCCCTTGGCGGTGAATTTCTTCATCATCTTCTGCATCTGCTTGTGCTGCTTGATCAAGCGGCCGATGTCCTGCACCTGCGTGCCGGAACCCATGGCGATCCGGCGCTTGCGCGAACCGCTGATCAGCTCAGGGTCGCGGCGCTCGGCCGGGGTCATGGAATTGATGATGGCTTCCATCTGCTTGAACTGCTTCTCTGCGGCGTTCTGGGCATTGCCCATCTGCGACAGGTTGACGCCGCCGATGCTCGGCAGTTTGTCCATGAGCCCGCCGAGGCCGCCCATGTTCTTCATCTGTTGCAGCTGATCGCGGAAGTCTTCGAGGTCGAAGCCCTTGCCTTTCTTCAGCTTCTTGGCCAGTTTGTCGGCCTTGTCCTTGTCCAGCGTCGCTTCGGCCTGCTCGATCAGGCTAAGCACGTCGCCCATGCCGAGGATCCGCGAGGCGATACGCTCAGGGTGGAACGGATCGAGCGCTTCGCTCTTCTCGCCCATACCGATGAACTTGATTGGCTTGCCGGTGATGGCGCGCACCGACAGCGCGGCACCGCCACGGGCGTCGCCGTCGACCTTGGTCAGGATCACACCGGTCAGCGGCAGCGCATCGCCGAACGCCTTGGCCGTGTTCGCGGCGTCCTGACCGGTCATGGCGTCGACCACGAACAGGGTTTCGACCGGGTTGATCGCGGCGTGCAGCGCCTTGATCTCGCCCATCATCTCTTCGTCGATGTGCAGACGACCGGCAGTATCGACGATGACCACGTCGATGAATTTCAGTTTTGCTTCTTTAATAGCCGCATTGGCGATGTCGACCGGCTTCTGGCTCAGGTCGGACGGGAAGAACGTCACGCCGATGTCGTTGGCCAGGGTTTCCAGCTGCTTGATCGCGGCCGGACGGTAAATGTCCGCAGACACGACCATGACCGACTTCTTCTTGCGCTCTTTAAGGAAGCGCGCCAGCTTGCCGGCAGTGGTGGTTTTACCCGCGCCCTGCAGACCGGCCATCAGAATCACGGCTGGCGGAACGGCACTCAGGTTGAGGTCTTCGTTGGCCGCGCCCATCAGGCTTTCGAGTTCGGCCTGGACGATCTTCACGAATGCCTGGCCCGGCGTCAGGCTGCGCGACACCTCGGTGCCGACAGCGCGCTCCTTGACCGAATTGACGAAGTCCTTGACCACCGGCAATGCGACGTCAGCTTCGAGCAACGCCATGCGCACTTCACGCAGGGTGTCTTTGATATTGTCCTCGGTCAGCTTCGCCTTGCCGGTGACATGGCGCAGCGTCTGCGAGAGACGGTCGGTTAAGTTTTCAAACATTGCGCGATCCTTTCAGGCCCTGTACGAACCGGGATAATGGCGGCCCAGACCGGAATCAACATGTGCTCGGCGAGCCTGCGGCGTGGGCAGGTCGCGGATTATAGCGAAGACTGCGGCCGGCGGACACCTCGCCGTCAGCTTGCGGAGTCTTTCGTGCCGTGGCGGTTCTATGCCAAACTCAGCGCCTTTCGGGCTCGCCTAACAGGATTTATGCTCCCCTTGTCACCCAGTTTGCTGACCACCCTCGCCGCCGCCCTGCTCTATGCCGCTGCGACCGTCTATCAAAGCACCCGCCTGGCCACCGGCGCCAAGGCGAACAAGCGCCTGCTGGTCAGCCTCGGCGTCTTCGCCGTGCTCGCCCACGGCGCCAGCCTGCTTACACATCTATTGACCCCGATCGGCCTTGGCCTGGACTTCTTCAGTGCGTCCAGTCTGATCGCTGCTGCGGTAATCGCCCTGACCCTGCTCGCCTGTTCGCGGATCCCGGTGGAAAACCTGCTGGTGCTGCTGTTCCCGCTGGGCGCGATCACGGTATTGCTGGCGCAGTTCGCTCCGACCGGCACGGTGCAGATCATCGATGAAGAGCCGGGCATTCTCGCGCACATTCTATTGTCGATCCTCGCTTACGGCATGTTCACCATCGCCGTGTTCCAGGCGTTGCTGCTGCTGGTTCAGGACCATCAGCTCAAGCACAAGCACCCGTCCGGGCTGATCAAGAACTTCCCGCCCCTGCAAACCATGGAAAGCCTGCTGTTCGGCTTTCTCTGGGCCGGCTGGACGCTGCTGTCGCTATCGCTGATTTCCGGCTGGCTGTTCGTCGAGAACCTGTTTGCCCAGCATCTGGTGCACAAGACCCTGCTGGCCTGTCTGGCATGGATCGTCTTCAGCGTGCTGTTGTGGGGCCGCAACCGTCTGGGCTGGCGCGGCCACAAGGCGATTCGCTGGACCCTCGCCGGTTTCTGCCTGCTGATGCTGGCGTACTTCGGCAGCAAACTGGTTCGTGAATACATTCTGCACATCTGACGGGCGGCATAAATGGACGGTTTGCCCATAGGGCCGATGCTCGCGGTATTTGTCCTGCTGATTTTATGGTCAGGGCTGTTTACCGCCGTCGAAATCGCGCAGCAGCACCTGCTTGCGCAACGTATCGCCTCGCGCGCCAGCGATAAACCGCTGGCGAAGCTGAGCTTCCCGCTCGACAGCCTGATCCTCTGCAACACCCTGTGCCGCGCCCTCGCAGTGATCATCGCGACGCTGCTGGCGATTTTCCTCTGCGAAGAAAACGGCCCGTGGGCGGCGTGCCTGGGCGCCGGTGGCATCCTGTTGGTGTTCGCCGATTATTTCCCGCGCACCGTGGCTCGGCGCTATCCGGATGCCGTGCTGGCGTTCGGCAATGCCCTGCTGACCGTGCCGATGAAAATCGTCTACCCCTTTGCGTGGCTGTTCAGCCGGGTCAGCGCTTTGTTGATGACCCCGTTCACGCGCAAGGCTCAGGTGGTGCAACAGAGCGAGGACGAGTTGCCGGCCGATCACAATGAGGATCACGACCATCCGGTCCGCACCCACCCGGTATCGGGCATTCATGCGCTGGACAACATCACGGTCAACGACATTCTGGTGCCGCGCAGTGACGTCGACGGCATCAACCTCGACGATTCGATCGAAGAGATCATCGAGCAACTGCGCGAGAACAAGCGCACGCGTCTGCCGGTGTTTCACAGCGACATCAATCAGGTCGAAGCGGTGCTCAACACCCGCCAGATCGGCCATTTGCTGAGCAACGGCGGATTGACCCGCGAGGCACTGCTGGCCGCCAGCTACGAGCCTTACTTCGTCCCGGAAAGCACGCCGCTGCAACTGCAACTGCTGAACTTCCACAAGCAGCAACGCCGCCTCGGCATGGTCGTCGATGAATACGGTGAAGTGCTGGGCATCGTCACCCTTGAAGACATTCTCGAAGAGATCGTCGGCGAATTCGAAAGCGAGCACAGCCTCGACAACCCGCACATCCATCCCCAGGCCGACGGGCGTATGGTGATCGATGGCGCCGCATCGATCCGCGACCTGAACAAGTGCCTGGGCTGGCACCTGCCGAGCGACGGGCCGAAAACGCTCAACGGCCTGGTCACCGAAGCGCTGGAAACTATTCCGGAAAGCGCGGTGTGCCTGAAGATCGGGCGTTATCGACTGGAAATCCTCGAGACCGAGGAGAACCGGGTGAGCAAGGTGTTGATCTGGCTGACCTCATCGGTGCCTGCTCTGGTGCCTGCTCGATAAAGCTGCATTGTTTGCGCTTGTTTGATCGTTAGCCCCCTTCCTATAATCGAGGCGCTTACCCAAGCGCCGTCGATCCCTGTGCCTACCCGGCACTGCCCGGATCCTGACTGTTTCCGCTGCAAACCGACGACTGTTCCTACTCGAAACAGCGCTCGCGCCCTACCCCACATCCCTGGGTGTTCGACCATAACAATTCGCTCCACTGGAGCTCATGACTGTCAGGGATCACCGCATGACGACCCATACCGCTTACAGCGAAACCGCGCCTGCCCAGCCGACCAATTCCGCCACTCGCGTGGCCACGGCAAGCTTCATCGGCACCGCCATCGAGTTCTACGACTTCTACGTTTACGCCACTGCTGCGGCGCTGGTGATCGGGCCGGTGTTCTTTCCGCAGACCTCCGGCACGGCGCAGATGCTTTCCGCTTTTCTCACTTTCGGCATTGCCTTCCTCGCCCGACCACTGGGTTCGGCACTGTTTGGCCACTTCGGCGACCGTATCGGTCGTAAATCGACGCTGGTCGCCTCGCTGCTGTTGATGGGCGTGTGCACCACCTTGATTGGCGTGTTGCCGGGCTACGACAGCATTGGGGCCTGGGCGCCGATTCTGCTGTGCGTGCTGCGCTTCGGTCAGGGCCTGGGCCTTGGCGGCGAATGGGGCGGTGCGGCGCTGCTGGCCACGGAAAACGCGCCGAAGGGCAAACGCGCCTGGTTCGGCATGTTCCCGCAGCTCGGGCCATCGATTGGTTTTCTTGCGGCCAACGGCCTGTTCCTGACCTTGGCCATGACCTTGGATGACGAACAGTTCCGCAGTTGGGGCTGGCGTATTCCGTTTCTGCTCAGTGCGGCGCTGGTGATGGTCGGCCTGTATGTGCGCCTCAAGCTGCATGAAACGCCAGTGTTCGCCAATGCGATCGCCCGTCACGAGCGAGTGAAAGTGCCGCTGGTCGAGTTGTTCAGCCAATACTGGGCGCCGACCCTGCTCGGGGCGGCGGCGATGGTGGTCTGCTATGCGCTGTTCTATATCTCGACGGTGTTTTCCCTGAGCTATGGCGTATCGACGCTGGGTTACAGCCGCGAGACTTTCCTTGGCCTGCTGTGCTTTGCCGTGTTGTTCATGGCCGCCGCGACGCCTTTGTCGGCCTGGGCCAGCGACCGTTACGGGCGCAAACCGGTGCTGATCATCGGTGGCGTGCTGGCGATTCTGTCCGGATTTCTCATGGAGCCATTGCTAACGCAGGGCTCGACCTGGGGCGTGGCGCTGTTTCTGTGCATCGAGTTGTTTTTGATGGGCGTGACATTCGCACCGATGGGCGCGCTGTTGCCTGAGCTGTTTCCGACCCACGTGCGTTATACCGGCGCTTCAGCGGCGTACAACCTCGGCGGGATCGTCGGAGCCTCGGCGGCGCCGTTCTTTGCGCAGAAACTGGTGGCGATGGGCGGGTTGAGCTACGTCGGCGGGTATGTGTCGGCGGCGGCGGTGTTGAGTCTGATTGCGGTGTTGTGCTTGAAGGAGACGCGCAATAACGATCTGAATCAGGTTGCCTGACGGAAGGTAAAAAGCTTCGCGAGCAGGCTCGCTCCCACAGGGAAATGCATTCCAAATGTGGGAGCGAGCCTGCTCGCGAATGTATGCCGCAACTCGGTTTACAGCTCGACAACAACCGCCTGCGACGCACGGGTCGCCTTGGCACGTGCAGCCTCGATCGACTCATCACGCGCCAGCGCCACGCCCATGCGGCGCTGACCGTTCACTTCCGGCTTGCCGAACAGGCGCAGCGCGGTATCCGGCTCGCTCAGCGCAGCGCCCAGATTGGCGAATGCAGTCTGGGTCGACTGGCCTTCCACCAGAATCACTGCCGACGCCGACGGGCCGAACTGACGGATCAGCGGTACCGGCAGGCCAAGAATGGCGCGGGCATGCAGGGCAAACTGCGACAGATCCTGAGAGATCAGCGTGACCAGCCCGGTGTCATGCGGCCGTGGCGAGACTTCGCTGAACCACACCTGATCACCTTTGATGAACAGCTCGACGCCGAACAGACCACGGCCACCCAGCGCTTCAGTGACTGCTTTGGCAACGCGCTCGGATTCAGCCAGAGCAATCGGGCTCATGGCCTGCGGCTGCCAGGATTCCTGATAGTCGCCTTTCTCCTGACGGTGGCCGACCGGTGCGCAGAACGTAGTGCCGCCAATGTGGCGCACGGTCAGCAGGGTGATTTCGTAGTCAAAGTCGATGAAGCCTTCGATGATCACCCGACCTTTGCCGGCGCGACCGCCCTCTTGCGCGTAATCCCAGGCTTTCTGTACGTCATCGGCGCTGCGCAGCAGGCTCTGACCCTTGCCCGACGAACTCATCACCGGCTTGACCACGCAAGGGAAACCCAGGTCCTGAACGGCTTTGCTGTAGTCCTCGAAGGTGTCGGCAAAGTGGTACGGCGAGGTCGGCAGGTCCAGCTCTTCGGCAGCCAGACGACGGATGCCTTCGCGGTTCATGGTCAGTTGCGCCGCACGCGCGGTCGGAATCACGGTGAAGCCTTCGGCTTCCAGCTCAACCAGCGTGGCGGTAGCGATGGCTTCGATTTCCGGCACAATGAAGTGCGGCTTCTCGGCTTCGATCACTGCACGCAGAGCGGCACCGTCGAGCATGTTGATCACGTGGCTGCGATGGGCGACTTGCATGGCCGGCGCGTTGGCGTAGCGGTCGACGGCAATCACTTCAACGCCCAGGCGCTGCAGTTCGATTACCACTTCCTTGCCCAACTCACCACAGCCACACAGCAATACGCGGGTCGCGGTTGGCGACAATGGAGTTCCGATACGGGTCATCTCAGGTCCTCAAAGGAAGCGGATCATCGAGGAAAGCCACGCGAGTGCGCTTTCCATGGGGAGAAAGCGCGGCATTTTACATGAACCCGAGGGTTTGGCTTCAGCTGGCGAGAGCCTGTTTGCGATCACGCCAGGCCATGATCAGCCAGACCGCGGTAACGCCGGCGAACTTGGAGGCCAGCGCGGTGATGATCACCGGCGGCGTCAAGGCGTCGATCATGCCGAAAAAGATGAAGGTATCCAGCGGAATGCTCAGCGCCGAACTGATCCACAGACGATCACGCAACGGCCGCTTGGTGATGCTGAACACCAGCCAGTCGATGCACTCGGAGACCGCGAACGCCGTGGCGCTGGCCAGCGCGATGGAAGGGTCGGACGTGATGTAGGAGAGCACCAGCGCCGCCAGCATCGCCACGATCGCGCCATGACCGAAGCGCGTTTGCACCATGTCGCGCAGCACGAACACCAGCCCGCCCCAGGCCGACCAGATGATGTCCAGTTGCGGTGCGGTGGAAAAGGCGAAGTTGATCAGCACGACGCTGCTGATGTAGGCGATGAGGAAGATCATGGAGGTGGCCTGTAAATGTGGCGCACAGGTTACTTGAGCGCTGGTATTGCGCCAATAGGTGCGGTGACAGGACCAACGTCTTCGCGAGCAGGCTCGCTCCCACAGTGGAACGCATTTTCAAGGTGGGAGCGAGCCTGCTCGCGAAAGCGGTGGTTCAGACGCCTGACTTCGCGGGAATCATCCAGACCAATCCACTCGCCTTCGCCCGTTCATGACACAACCCCAGCACGACGCGGCGCTCGTCATTGTTCATGCGGCCCCAGCGGGTGATCTCCGCGACCGTGCGCTGGCACCCGGTGCAAACATCATCTTCGTCCAGCGCGCAGATATTCACGCAGGGCGAGGCGACTGGTCGTTCAACAGTCGTCATTGTTCCTGCTCGACCAGATCGCGGGCGTAACGCTGCGAGTTATGCACATAGTGCGCGGCGCTGGCTTCGAGCATATTCTTTTGCGCCTCGGTCAGTTCACGCACGACCTTGCCCGGCGAGCCCATCACCAGCGAACCGTCGGGAATTTCCTTGCCTTCGCCGATCAGCGAATTGGCGCCGATGATGCAGTTCTTGCCGATCTTCGCGCCGTTGAGAATCACTGCGTTGATACCGATCAGGCTGTAATCGCCGACCGTGCAACCGTGAAGCATCGCGTTGTGGCCGATGGTCACGCCGGTACCGATGGTCAGTGGATAGCCCATGTCGGTGTGCATCACCGTACCGTCCTGCACATTGCTGTTCTTGCCGACGAGGATCAGTTCGTTGTCGCCGCGCAACACAGCGTTGAACCAGACGTTGGCGCCCTCTTCCAGGCGAACCTTGCCCACCAGCACGGCATTGGGCGCGACCCAGCTCTGTGGATGGGTTTCGACACGGGCGTCGCCCAGGCGGTATTTCATCTTTTTTCCCTCAGGGCTCACGGCCGTTCGAACGACGGCTCAGGTATCGATAAAGCTTTTCGGCGGTCGGTGCAGGCTGATTTTGGCGTCATAGAGCAGGTTGATCAACTCGACGATCATGATCGCCGTCAGGCCCCAGATCTTGTACTCGCCGAAGCGATAGCTCGGCACGTACCAACTGCGGCCCTGATAATCGATGCGATGGGTATGCTCACGCGGGTCCTTGCGGAAGAATTCCAGCGGCACGCTGAAGACGGCGGCGATCTCGGCATCATTGGGCTGGTATTCGACAAAGTCGGGAATCACGCCGACATACGGCGTTACCTTGATGCCGTGCAGGGAAATCAGCGGGCTTAGCGGGCCGATGACTTCGACCAGGCCCGGCGGCAGGCCGATCTCTTCTTCGGCTTCGCGCAGCGCGGTGAATATGAGGTCCGGATCTTCCGGGTCGCGGCGCCCTCCGGGGAAAGCGACCTCGCCGCCATGGGTCGAAAGCCCGCTGGCGCGCAGGGTCAGGACCAGTTCCGGTTCGTCACTGCGGGTGATCGGCACCAGCACGGCGGCTTCGGGGAAACGTGCGTCGGTCTCCAGCGTACGCGGTGTGTGGTTGCTTACCCTATGCAGTAGCTCGTCCAGCATGAGTGTTCTCGATCGGTGCCTTGCTCCGCATCATGCACCAATCAAAGCGAGCGCCCAAGCCCCCGAAACCCGTCGTGTCGCGAAACGACAACTTGCCGACCGGCCCCGCTGCACGCCAAGATAGGCGCAGCATTCAGGAACCCGAGCATGAAATTTTGCAGCCACTGCGGTAACCCGGTCACCCAGCGCATTCCCGAAGGCGACTCGCGGCTGCGATTTGTCTGCGACAGCTGTCAGACCATTCACTACCAGAACCCCAATATCGTCGCCGGTTGCGTGCCGACCTGGGGGACGAAAGTGCTGCTCTGCCGCCGCGCCATCGAGCCGCGTCTCGGTTACTGGACGCTACCTGCCGGCTTCATGGAAAACGGCGAGACCATCGAGCAGGCCGCCATCCGCGAAACCGCCGAAGAAGCCTGCGCCCGGGTGCGCAACCTGAGCATCTACACGCTGATCGACGTGCCGCATATCAGCCAGGTGCATGTGTTCTTCCGCGCCGAACTGGCCGATCTGCAATACGCGGCCGGGCCGGAGAGCCTTGAAGTGCAGCTGTTCGAAGAAGCCGACATTCCCTGGGACGAGCTGGCTTTCCGCACGGTCGGGCGCACGCTGGAGTGTTTCTTTGCCGATCGGCGCAGCGAGGTTTACCCGGTGCGTTCGGAGTCGATTCCGCCACTGGTGCAGCCGGCGATCACTTGAGCTTCGCGGCACCCTGCCGATAACCACACCTGCATCTATCACTATGTGTCTGCGTCATTCTTGGGGAATCGTTTCAATGCGTTGGTTGCTTGCCCTGTTGTGCCTGTCGTCCGTCAGCGTTTCGCAAGCGTCATTCGTGACCACCGTGACGCCCTCGAACACTCCGCTGATCGAAAAAGTCCTGGTACTGAAATCGGCCCACCAACTGCAGTTGATTGCCGACGGCAAGCCGCTGAAGACCTATCGCATCTCCTTGGGCAAGGGCGCAAAGAAAGGCCCGAAACTGATCGAGGGCGACAAACGCACACCCGAAGGTTTCTATTGGATCGACTGGCGCAAGACCAGCGAGAAATTCAACCTGTCGATGCACATCTCCTACCCGAACATCAGCGATGCCGCCCGCGCACGCCGTGAAGGTGTCGAGCCCGGCGGGATGATCATGATCCACGGCACCCCGGATTCGGCAGACAATCCGGAGCAGTTGTTCCATACCCTCGACTGGACCGACGGCTGCATCGCCATGCGCAACGTCGACATGCGTGAAGTGTGGAATCTGGTACCGGACGGCACGATGATCGAGATTCGTCCGTAACCTCGACCGCTGGTCACCGCAAAAAAATAAATCAAAAGATCGCAGCCTGCGACAGCGCCTACAGGGGTGATACCACTCTTAACTGTAGAAGCTGTCGCAGGCTGCGATCTTTTGCTTTTTATAGGCCATCACTAATACCACTTTAAACACTCCCCCCTGAAACCCGCCAATCCATTGGGTCAGACGCCATTTCATCGCGTTGACATGGTATTCAAGTGGTATTAGCTTCCGTCGCACAAGCGAGCCACAACAATCCTATACTCGCGACGGAAACGACCTACATGAACGACCTTCAAACCCTACGCCCCGATGACTCCCAGCCGACGCCGCTGTACTTGCAACTGGCGCGCAATCTGGAAGCGGCGATTCATGCCGGGCAGTGGAAGGCCGAACAGGCGATGCCGTCCGAGCGCAACCTCAGCGACCAGCTCGGCATCTCCCGGGTCACCGCACGCAAGGCTTTGGAAGTTTTGCTTGAGCAAGGCCTGATCCGCCGCCTGCAAGGCTCGGGCACGTTCATCACCCCACGCCTGGAACAACCGCTGTCGCGTCTGTCCGGCTTCAGCGAAATGCTGCGCTTGAAAGGTTTCGTGCCGAGCTCGAAATGGCTGGAGCGGGAGATCACCCTGCCAACTCACGAAGAACTGATCCGCCTCGGCCTGTCGCCGAACGACAAGGTGGCGCGCATGAAGCGCCTGCGCAAAGCCGATGACACGGTCATGGCGATCGAAATGAGCACCCTGCCCGCGTCGATCATGCCCAGGCCGCAAGCGGTGGGCGATTCGCTTTACGAATACCTCGACGGCATCGGCAAACCGATCGTCCGCGCCCTTCAGCACATCCAGGCAATCAACGCCTCGGACGAATTCGCCGCGCTGGTCGGCATCGCCCCCGGCACCGCCATGCTGCTGATGACCCGGGTCGGCTATCTGGAAGACAACACGCCGATCGAAGTCACCGACACCTATTGCCGCAACGACTACTACGACTTTGTTGCAGAGCTGCGCCGCTGAGCGCAACCCCAAGCGAGAACGAAAATGTCCGAAGACAACATCCTCACCGCCAGCGGCTGGGTTCGCGGCCGGCTGATTCACGAACACGGCAAGATCGTGTCGATCGAAGGCGTGCCCTGCGATCCGGCGGCTAACGATCTACCCTATCTGCTGCCGGGTTTCATCGACCTGCATGTGCACGGCGGCGGTGGCAAAGACATTATGGAAGGCGCCGAAGCCTTCGAAACCATCAGCAAAACCCACGTGCGCTTTGGCACCACCTCGCTGTTGGCCACGACCATGACCGCGCCGAGTGCGGAGATTTCCAGCGTCTTGAAAGAGGTAGGAGAATTCTGCAAACAGCGTCCGAAAGGCGCCGCGCGAGTGCTTGGCGTACACCTTGAAGGCCCTTACATCAACCCGGGAAAACTCGGCGCTCAACCGAACTTCGCCCACACCGCGTTGATGGCAGAAGTCGAAGAATATCTGGCGCTGGCACCGATCCGCGTCATCACCATTGCCCCGGAAATCGCCGGTCACGATGCATTGATTCGCGAGCTGAGCAGCCGTGGCATCCGCATGCAGATCGGCCACACCCTCGGCAGCTACGAGGAAGGCGTCGCCGCGCTGGCTGCCGGTGCCAGCAGTTTCACCCACCTCTACAACGCCATGAGCCCGCTGCATCACCGCGAGCCGGGCATCGTCGGCGCAGCACTGGCCCACGCCAAATACGCCGAGCTGATTCCCGATCTGCTGCACGTACACCCCGGCGCCATTCGCGTAGCCCTGCGTTCTATCCCGTGCCTGTATTGCGTCACCGATTCGACCGCCGCCGCCGGCATGCCCGACGGTGAATACAAGCTTGGCAGCCACACCGTGACCAAATGCCTGGGCGGCGTGCGTCTGCCCGACGGCACGCTGGCCGGCAGCACCCTGACCATGGATCAGGCCCTGCGCAATCTGGTCAAGATCGGTCTGCCGATCGCCGAAGCCTCGCAGCGTCTGTCGCAATTTCCCGCCGACTACCTCGGCATCACCGAACGCGGGCGCCTTGCCCCCGGCGCCTGGGCCGACTGCGTGCGGCTCGATCGCTCACTCACACTGACCGCCGTCATGGTCGAAGGAGAAGACATTGACTTCAAAAATGCTTGAGGAGGCGCTGTCCTCGTTCGAGGCCGTGCAAGCCCAACTGCAACAGCTCGACGCGCCGATGATCGAGATTGCCGGGCGCCTGCGCCGTCAGCCGCCGCAAGTGGCGATGACCGTCGCCCGTGGCAGCTCCGACCACGCGGCGAGCTACTTCGCCTACCTGACCATGCAGCAACTGGGCGTGCCGGTGGCCTCGTTGCCGATGTCGGTGGTGACCATGCAGCAGGCGCCACTGAAAGTCAGCGGTCAGGTCGCCTTTGCGTTTTCGCAGTCGGGGCAGAGCCCGGATCTGGTCAACAGCCTGCGCCTGTTGCGCAAGCGTGGCGCGCTGAGCGTGTCGATGGTTAACGCTGCCGATTCGCCACTCGAAGCGGCCTGTGAATTCAGCCTGCCGCTGCTTGCCGGGACTGAAAGCAGCGTCGCTGCGACCAAAAGCTTTATCGCCACCCTCAGCGCCAGCGCGCGTTTGATCGCGCACTGGAAAGAGGACCGCGAACTGCTGCAAGCCCACGATGCGCTGCCAGAAGGCCTGCGCGAAGCGGCGAAACAGGACTGGAGCGTGGCCATCGAAGCCCTGCGCGATTGCGAGCGCCTGATGGTGATCGGCCGTGGCGCCGGTTTCGCCATTGCTCAGGAAGCGGCGCTGAAGTTCAAGGAAACCTCGGCGATTCAGGCCGAAGCGTTCAGCAGTGCCGAAGTCCGTCACGGCCCGATGGCACTGATCGACGAACACTATCCGCTGCTGGTTTTCGCCCCACGCGGCGCCGAGCAGGCCGGCCTGCTGAGTCTGGCAGCGGAAATGCGCCAGCGCGGCGCCCGGGTCTTGCTCGCCGCGCCGGATGACGTCAGCGAACGCGACCTGACCCTGACTCGCGCCGAACACCCGGCCCTCGATCCGATTCTGGCGATCCAGAGCTTTTACGTGATGGCCGCAGGCCTGGCCGTGGCGCGGGGCATGGACCCGGATCAGCCGCGCCATTTGAGCAAAGTGACCCGCACGCATTAAGTCCGACTGACTGCACACCTGATGAGACCCAGCCATGCCCGACAACAATAAAGAGCTGACCCTCAGCGCCCCGCTCAGCGGCCCGGTGCTGACGCTCGCCAACGTCCCGGACGCGGTGTTCGCCAGTGGCGCGATGGGCGACGGCATCGCCATCGACCCGCTCAACGACACGCTGTATTCGCCCTGCGCCGGCGTGGTCATCCACGTTGCGCGCAGCAGCCACGCGGTGACGGTTCGCGCCGACAACGGTGCGGAAATCCTCCTGCATTTGGGCCTCGACACCGTTGAGCTGAACGGTGAAGGTTTCGCCATGCTGGTCAAGGAACGCGATCGCGTCAGCCTCGGTCAGCCGCTGCTGCGCTATGACCTGGACAAGGTCGGCCAGCACTGCAAAAGCCTGGTCAGCCTGTTGATCCTGACCAACAGCGCGGATTTTCAGGTACGGCCGATCACCCTCAAAACAGTGAAAGTCGGCGAGCCGCTGCTGCACATCATCGCGCGCAATGTTGTCGCGGCGAATACCGATACAAGCGGCGGGCCTGAGGTTCGTGGTCAAGTGCAGGTCGCTCATCGCGGCGGCTTGCATGCGCGCCCCGCTGCGCTGATCCGCCAGACCGCCCAGGGGTTCAGCAGCCACTCACAACTGCATTTCAACGGCAAATCGGCGCCGTGCAACAGTCTGATCGGTTTGATGGGGCTGGCGATTGGTGAGCAGGATGAGGTGCAGGTCAGTTGTCAGGGACCGGACGCCGATGCCGCGCTGCAAGCCTTGCTCAGCGCATTGGCCACGGCGCTGCCGGACGATCATCACGGGCAAGCGCCGACCACCACAGCCGCGCTGAAACGCCCGGCCGAGGCTGGCGTGTTGCACGGTGTTTGCGCGGCGCCGGGGCTGGTCGCCGGGCCGTTGTTTCGCTTGAACGCGATCACCTTGCCGGCGGATACGGGCCATCACGATCCAGTGCAACAGCAGCAGACGCTTGAAGCGGCATTGAACGCGGTGCGCAGCGAAATCGTCGCCACGCTCGCCCAGGCGAAAAAGCACAAGAACGCCGACGAAGAAGCGATCTTCGCCGCACACATGGCGCTGCTCGAAGACCCCGCCCTGCTCGACGCCGCGCAGCAATTCATCGCGCAAGGCACCGCAGCGACCCATGCCTGGAGTCAGTCGATCGACACCCAGTGCGACATGCTGCAAGGCACCGGCAGTCCGCTGCTGGCCGAACGTGCCAACGATTTGCGCGACCTCAAGCAACGCGTCCTGCGCGCCCTGCTTGGCGAGGCCTGGGAATACCAGGTGCCGGCCGGCGCCATTGTTGCCGCCCACGAACTGACGCCATCGGATCTGCTGCAACTCAGCGCGCAAGGTGTCGCCGGGTTGTGCATGGCCGAGGGCGGCGCGACCTCGCACGTAGCGATACTGGCACGCGGCAAAGGTCTGCCGTGCCTCGTGGCTTTGGGCGCGCAATTGCTAGAGCAACCGCAAGATCAGGCCGTGGTGCTCGACGCTGACGACGGGCGCCTCGAATTGACGCCAAACGCCGAGCGCCTGAGCGAAGTACAGCAGGCACAAATCCAGCGCCAGCAGCGTCGCGACAGCCAACAGGCCAAAGCCCATTTGCCCGCTGAAACGCGCAATGGCGTGCACATCGAAGTGGTCGCCAATGTCGCCTCAAGCAACGAAGCGGCAGACGCATTTGCCAACGGTGCCGATGGCGTAGGCCTGTTGCGCACCGAGTTTCTCTTCGTCGATCGCCAGACGGCACCGGACGTCGAAGAACAGCGCAGCGCCTATCAAGCGGTGATCGATGCCATGGGCGACAAGCCGGTGATCATCCGCACCATCGACGTCGGTGGCGACAAGCAACTCGACTACCTGCCGCTGCCCGCCGAGGCCAACCCGGTGCTCGGTCTGCGCGGCATTCGGCTGGCCCAGGCGCGGCCGGAAATTCTCGATCAGCAACTGCGCGCGCTGCTGCAGGTCAAGCCGTTGTCGCGTTGCCGGATTCTGTTGCCGATGGTCACCGAGGTCGACGAACTGCTGCACATCCGCCAGCGCGTCGATGCCTTGCGCCTTGAGCTCGGCATTACCGAGCGCCCGGAGATCGGCGTGATGATCGAAGTCCCCGCCGCCGCGCTGCAAGCCGAACAACTGGCCGAACACGCCGACTTTCTCTCGATCGGTACCAACGATCTGTCGCAATACACCCTGGCCATGGACCGCGACCACGCCGGGCTGGCGGCGCGGGTCGATGCCCTGCATCCGGCGTTGCTGCGTCTGATCGCCATGACCTGCGAAGGCGCGGCGGTGCACAAGCGCTGGGTCGGTGTCTGCGGCGCCCTCGCCTCCGACCCGCTGGCCACGCCGGTGCTGATCGGCCTCGGCGTCACCGAACTGTCGGTGAGCCCGGTGCAGATCGGTGAAATCAAGGACCGCGTACGCCAGTTGCATGAAGCCGAATGTCAGCGCCTGAGCCGCGACTTGCTCAAGCTCTCCAGCGCCGCCGCCGTTCGCCACGCCTGTCATCAACATTGGCCTCTGCGCTAACAAAAACAAAAAGGACAAACGCCATGTACCAACTCTTCATCGAAGGCCTGCAACGCCTAGGCCGCGCGCTGATGCTGCCGATCGCGATCCTGCCGATTGCCGGCCTGCTGCTGCGCCTGGGCGACACGGACCTGTTGAACATTGCGATCATTCACGATGCCGGACAAGTGATCTT
Organism: Pseudomonas sp. Sample_14; assembly: GCF_004307515.1. Classification (NCBI taxonomy): domain Bacteria; kingdom Pseudomonadati; phylum Pseudomonadota; class Gammaproteobacteria; order Pseudomonadales; family Pseudomonadaceae; genus Pseudomonas; species Pseudomonas sp. Sample_14. The sequence continues at coordinate 45,209 of NZ_RCOC01000012.1, forward strand.
CGCCAACCTGGCGATGATCTTTGCCATCGGCATCGCCGTCGGTTTCGCCAAGGACAACAACGGCACCGCCGGCCTGGCCGGGGTGATCGGTTATCTGGTGATGATCTCCACGCTCAAGGTGCTCGACTCGACCATCAACATGGGCATGCTCGCCGGGATCGTCAGCGGCCTGATGGCCGGTGCGCTGTACAACCGCTTCAAGGACATCAAGTTGCCGGAGTATCTGGCGTTCTTCGGTGGCCGGCGTTTTGTGCCGATTGTCACCGGGTTCGCGGCGGTGGGTCTGGGCGTGCTGTTCGGCTATATCTGGCCGCCGATCCAGCAGGGCATCAACGCGTTCGGCGCGCTGATGATGGAAAGCGGCAGCATCGGCGCCTTCGTGTTCGGCGTGTTCAACCGCCTGCTGATCGTCACCGGCCTGCACCACATCCTCAACAACATGGCGTGGTTCGTCTTCGGCAACTTCACCGACCCGACCACGGGCGCCTTGGTGACCGGCGATCTGTCGCGGTATTTTGCCGGCGATCCGAAGGGCGGCCAGTTCATGACCGGCATGTTCCCGATGATGATCTTCGGCCTGCCCGCCGCGTGCCTGGCGATGTACCGCAACGCTTTGCCGGAGCGGCGCAAGGTGATGGGCGGGATCTTCCTGTCGATGGCGCTGACCTCGTTTCTGACCGGTGTGACCGAGCCGATCGAATTCGCCTTCATGTTTCTCGCGCCGTTGCTGTTCCTCCTGCACGCGCTGCTGACCGGGCTGTCGATGGCGATCACCAACGGCCTGAACATTCATCTGGGCTTCACCTTTTCCGGTGGCTTCATCGACATGATTCTCGGCTGGGGCAAGTCGACCAATGGCTGGCTGGTGGTGCCGGTCGGGCTGGCTTATGCGGTCATCTATTATCTGGTCTTCGACTTCTGTATCCGCCGCTTCAATCTGAAGACGCCGGGGCGCGAAGACGTCGCCAGCGCCGAAAAAACCGTGCTCTCGGAAACCGAACGCGCCAGTGCGTATATCAAAGCCTTGGGCGGCGCAGAGAATCTGCTCACCGTCGGTGCGTGCACGACCCGACTGCGCCTGGAGATGGTCGACCGCAACAAGGCTTCGGACGCTGAGCTGAAAGCGTTGGGCGCGATGGCGGTGGTGCGCCCGGGCAAGGGCGGCAGTTTGCAGGTCGTGGTCGGGCCGTTGGCTGACAGCATCGCCGATGAGATTCGCTTGGCCATGCCTGCGCTGGGCCGAACAGCGTTGGTGGAAACCGCAGTCATTACCGATGAGCCGAAGACCGTTGCGCTTACCCGCAACGAGGCACAGCAATGGCTGGATGCACTGGGCGGTCGCGACAATGTGCTGCAACTCGATTGCATCGCCATGACCCGCATTCGCCTGCAACTGGCCGATGCCAAGGCATTGTCCGATGCGCAGCTCAAAGCGCTCGGCTGCCTGGGTGTCAGCCAGTTGGACGGCGGCGTCTGGCATTTGCTGGTGGGGGACAAGGCCGCAAGTTTGAGCGGGGCGATCGAGGCATTGCTGAGTCGCGGGGAGGTCAGCGCGCAGGTTTGATCTGCTCCGGTGGCGGGAGGGCTGGAGCGGGCGGGGAAAATCCGGCCCGCGCACGATACATGGATACCACCCTCCCCGACGCCCCGCTCGCCATGCTGGCCCTTCATCCCCAGCATGGAAATCGTGCCTATGAGCACCCCCAACGCACCCACACCCGATGAGATCAAAAACGATCTCAACCAGATCGGCCGTCTGCTCTTCAACACCGAAACCCCGCTGCTGCCCGAGCACAAACCGAGCACCGAGCAGGCCCATCTCAAACGCCTCGAAGAGCAGCTGAAAACCTATCGCGACAACTACCTGCAACGCAGCCGCACGCTGTATCAGGCGCTGGCAACCAGCGACCTGCAAAGCGAGGCTGGCAAGCAACTGATCGCCACGCTGAAGGTGCGCCTCAGCACGCAACTGATCAACATGGATCTGCGTGACCAGATCGACGGCAAACCGGCAAAAACCTTCCTTAAATACGACGCCGGTTTCACCGCGCTCGAGTACGAGGCGCAACAAGCCGTCAAGGATCGCCTGTTGCACCCGCAGGCTGGTGAGCTGATGAAGAAACTGGCGCTGGGCCCGCTGTTGCGTCCAGCCATGTATGCGTTGCAGTTCACTTATCAGCAAACCACTGTCGAGCTCGCCGGGGCCTTTGTTGTTACGCAAAACGACACCCCGAAAGTCAGCGATCTGCTGACCGACCAGAGCGCGGGCTTCGTCGTGTTGTTCACGCCCGCCAGGGGCCTGGAGCTTTTCAATTCGCTGGCTGATCTCGACGCCCATCTGCTCGAGACCATGAAGCACAGCATCAGCCGTGGCGAATTGATGCAGCTGCTGCCCAGCCGCTACCACGAGATCGGTACAGCAGGAATCTGGCCATTGCAGCTGGCGCCCATCGACAGCCAACCGCTGTTCGAACACATCTACGATGCCTTGATCGAAAAACGCACCCTGGATATCGAATATGCACTGAGCTTCGCCGCTAACCCGCAGCAGGATCCCGCTCGCTTGATCGCCGAGCTGGAGCGCGCCATCGGCGCTGCGCTGCCGGATCTCACTCCGCGTCTGGCCCTTCAGGCACAAACCCTGTTCGAACGGCACCTGCGCAACAGCGCCCCGGACTGGTACCGCAGCGCCGACGCCGCCAAGCGGGCCGAACTGGCGTTGCACCTGGGCAACTACAATCAGGCCCGGCAAAACCTGCTTGACCTGATGGGCCCGGCGGTCAGTCTGATGGCCGTGGCCCGCCAGCAATGGCTGGAGCGTCTGAGTGATGATCTGCAAATCGACGATCTGCAACCGGACAACCTGCAAATCACCACCGACCGGCGGGTACCGGGATACGGCGTATATGTGCACAAGCGCAACCTGCTCGAGCTGACCCTGCGCGGCCCGCACACCGGCGATGAGTTGCCAGGCTCGGAGTTTCTCAGCCACACCCGGCTGACTTACAACGACCTGCCGTTATCCGACGAGTACGCGGACGTGACGCCCGCCTGGGTGATCAAGCAGGCACTGGAGCTGGAACCGCGCGTCGACTTCGCACATTTGCAAACGCAGATGCAGGCAAGCTCCGCAATCAAACCTGCCATTGAGCAGATGCTCGATCAGCGCATCGTCGCGCTCGCCCATACCGCAGCGCTGCAAGGGCACCTGCTCGACAGCGACCTGCAAATGATCCAGCGCCTGCGCAGCGGTAGCGATTCACAGTTGCGCGCCGCCACGCTGTGCTTGCACGGTGCGCAACTCCAAGACCTTTGGGTGCTGCGTCAGAACGATCAGACCGGTGCGGTCAAACGCGTTCTGCTATGCACGCCACAGGCCCCACGCGATCGCCAGTTCGAGGCCTTTGACAGTGAGCGCGAATGTCAGGCCCATGTGTTGTCGTGGGCCAAGCAGAGTGACGCCGCCCAAACCATGGCCGGTTACCTGGTCAGCCGCGCACCGATGCGCTTTCGTCCTGCTCTGCGCAAAGTCTTGTCGGGGCTGAGCTTCAAACCGGAAGCAGCGGAGCACCAGAAGGTGACTTTCGATCACCTCGGCAACCATCTCGATTGCCTCAAAGCGATGGCTGAACACATGCTCGCCACACGCATCGATGATTACGATTTCAGCACACCGGTGTGGTATCGCTCGACCACTGCGGCCAATCGCCGACAACTGACGACGCTGAGCGACGACGCCGAGGGCGCACTGCTCGCATTCAATCAACATCCGCTGTCGGGCGGGCGTTTCCAGACATTTGACGCCTACGTGCACGAGCAAGCGAAGCTCAGCCTGAACCGCTTGCTCAAACGTGCGGCCAATGACGTCGATCCTGACACCGTCTGGGCCTACTCGCCAAAATCGATCGTGCCCTCATGGACACCAAAGCCGTTGACCTATACCCGGCTGTATCGCGACGGCTATGCCGACGGCGTGGGTTTTCTCGAGCAGAAATTCTCACGCTCGGCGCGCTTCAGAGGTCCGCAAGGCATCGATATCAGCAGCCTGACCGCGCAGAATGTCGCGCGCTCGGTCACAGGGGTGTGGATCGGCCAACGCTATACCGACAAAGTCAAAAAGGAGCTGCAGAATTCCCAGAGCGAAGGCTACGCGTTCCGCCGCAACGCGACGCTGGCGATCACTCAGCGCCAGATGCAAAGCGCCGCGCTGGAATGCCAGCTGCAAGGACATATCGCCAGCAGCGACCTGCAATGGCTCCAGCAAAGCATCACCAGCATGGATCAAACGTCGGGGCAGACGCGGACGAAGTACCCGATCCACCGGTTGATGATCGACGGCGAATGGGTGATCGATACCTGGCTGTTCAGCCATGGCAGTAATCCGGTTCTGCTGTATACGCCGGACGCGCCGGACGGCGTGCGTTTTCGTGAAGCGCGCCTGTTCAATTATCTGCTGCTGCAATCGGGCATGGTCGAGTACTTCACCTCGCGCGTGGGTATCAGCGCCCAGACCCGGGTCCGCACGCACCTGGACAACATCCGCAAGAAGCTGCCCAAAGACCTCAACAAAACCACCCCCAGCCCCACCCGCTACGACTCGATGCGACCGGCTGACGCCGTCAGCGACCTGCTCACCGCGCTCTATGACATGAAGCTGCAACGGCGGATCGACAACGTCCACGCGACCACCACCAGTCGTATCGAAATGATCGCTGGCCTGATCTGGACGAGCGTTGAGTGGGTCGCGGCGATCGCCACCGCGCCCTTCCCGCTGTTGAGCCTGAGCACCGGCCTGTTGCTGGCCTTCAAGGACGCGATGCTCGCCCTGCATGCCTATCGTCAGGGCAACAACAACGAAGCGTTCCGGCACTTGCTCGGTTATCTGTTCAACAGTGCCGGCGCGGTGCTGACGGATCTGCGTCCGGCGCTACGGTCACTCAAGCCCGTCCGGCGCCCGTTGCGTCAGGCTGTCGCCACTGCCGGCGATGAGCAACAGAGTGCTCTGGCATTGGTCGATCAAATGGCCACTGAACCCGTCTGGGATGATATGCAAGCGGTCGCTTTCAGAGGACAGTCGTATTACGCCAGTAACAACCCGGACGCGCTGGGCCGTTATTTGCTCTATCGCCCGGATCCGAATGGCTCCGGACTGCTTTCGACCGGCATTCTGACCGTACGCAATTCCGACGGGGTGATGGTGCGCAGCGGCCTGTCCGGCGGTGCACCGAAATACGAAGCTGTGCCCGATACACCCGGTCCGCACAAAGATTATGGAGTCGCGATCGACTACCGCGAGCGCGTCGAAACGTTGCTGGTGCCGCAATCGCGCGAGGCATTGCTGCAACTGAGCGACATGGGTATCCCGCGGCAGACCATCATGGCCCGGGTGGTCGATCAGTTGAGCGATGTACGCACAGCCTATCTGGAACAGGTCGAAAAACTCACCAAAGATGCCACGCGCCATTTTGCCCGGCTCGCACCGCTGCCCGCCCGTGCCGAAGTGCCGGCGGTTGCCGCCAATACCTCATTCGCACAGTTGATCGGCAGCGATGCATTCGCCGCAAAAAACCTGGTGATCGGTGCACAACCTGGTTCGATCGCCAGCAAACAGTTATTGATCGAGCATCTCGACGTCCTCGTGGCGAACGGCTACAAGCATCTCTTTCTCGAATACCTGCCGGGTGACGTGTTTCATCTCAAACTGGAAAAGCTCAACAGGAACGGCTCCTGGTTTCATATCAACAAACACCTGAAGGCGCTCGACAAAGCCATGGGGTATGCGCCGGACGCAGCTTTTTCTTACCTGGCGCTGGTGCGCAGGGCCCGGGAAAAAGGCATGAGCATCCATGCGCTAGACGGCTCGGCCAGCTATAAACTCGAAGGGATCATGGTGATGTCCGAGGTCTCGCCGCTGACCCCGCGAAACAACTCCATCAGAAACTTCTATTCGCACAAGGCGCTTGCCAGCGATGTGGCCGAAGTCGGCGAAGAGCGCTGGATTGCCCTGACCGGACAGTCGCGCATGACCACGTTCGACAACACGCCGGGCCTGGCCGACCTGCACGAGGCCGTAGCCGTGCGTGTTGAAGACATCGACCTGTATCAACCGGCACGCATAGCCAGGGATACACCCGGCGCCATCGCCGGCGATGCGACTGCGCAAGGTGATTTCCTGGTACAGATGCCGAGCACCTACAAGGCACCTCTACCCGTCTCCAGGCCGCCCGCCGCAGCTAGCGCCGTTGATCACTTCAGCGATTTCGATGTGGCTTTGCCGCTGCGTGACGATATTGCTGAAATGTTGCATAAGCCCTACTCCATGGACTCGAATTACACCCCGACGATCTCCAGTGAAAGAACGGCCTACGAGGCTTTCATCGCCCAGCGCAAGCGCCTGGAAAAAACCGCCAGAGACGCTTTCACCGACTACGTCCCTCCCGATGCGCCGATCCTGCCGGTGCTCACCTCCGATTGCACATTCGAGGCTTTTCTGCGGCAGCTGGCCGACGGACGCTTGAATCTGCTGATCGGCGAAGCCCATGCCGATGTGGCGAGCAAAGCGCTGCTGAAAAAGCACATGAAAGCGCTCAAGAAAGCAGGCTATGACACGTTGTATGTCGAGCACCTGTTCACCGATCTGCACCAGGCCGATCTCGACATTTTTTTGCGAACCCAACGTATGCCGCACAGGCTGAAGGCGTACCTGCATCGTCAGGACCGAGGGCACATGATGGCTTACGGTGGGAGCGATACCTACACGGAGCTCTACCAGGCAGCAGCCAAATACAACATCCGCATCAGAGCGATCGATTGCACAGCGTCTTACCACCTCAAGGGCCTGCACGACAAAGCAGTCTCGCGAAACGAGATGTTCAGCTATTTTGCAACCCAAGTGATCGAGGCTGATCAACTGGCCAACGGCCCACATAAATGGGTGGCCCTCATCGGCAGTGCGCACACCAATTACAACCTCGGCGTGCCAGGTCTGGCCGATACACTTTCAGCCGTCAGCCTGCACGTGCGCGACACCGCCCCCGAGCTGGCCAGGGATATTCATCGCGGTACATGGGAATTTGTCAGCGGCCAGCACGAGACCAACGTGAGGGCCTTGAGCAGCGACTTTGTGATGGAGGTGGCCGTCCCCGGCACGAAAAAGCCTGCTGCGCCTCCGTCTGTCAGTCGCAGCAGACTGACTCGACAGGGCCAATTCCTGATCGAAAATGCAGATACCCGCAAAGCCAGTGTGGTGCATAGATCCAGGTCCGGCGAGATCGTTGAGACGCCGATTCAGATCAACGACAAAGGTCTGTTCTTCATTGATCGCTGGGAGAAAAAAGATCAGAGCTTCAAATACCTGCAAACCTTGGTCGACATGCTTGTAACAGACGTCAAGCTGACACGGGTGACGTGACATCCACGCGATTGCACGTCGTGGAAAACCACCGGGCTCGACGGCCCGGTGGTTTTTTCACGCCTACGGATCAACCCGATCCAGCGCACGGTTCACCGCCAGCTCAGCAAGCATGATGATCTGCTGAATCGCCAGCGCCGTATTGCGCTGCGGTCGCCCCAACTGATCGGCGAAATCACTGGCCAGGGTGTTGGCTGAAGCGAGGGATTCACAGGCGTGGGCCAGCAGGGTTTCGGTGTCGACGTCGGGCTGGATCAGAAACAGGGTGCCGGGCGGGCGCGCTTTGCTCGGCTGTGGGCACAGGTAAAAATCCAGAGCGCGCTTGATCGCTTCGCGGTTTTTCGCGAGGTCGTCGGCGCGGATGGTTTGTTCGAGGGGGGTGGGTTCGTATGGTGGATCGGGAACGATTTTATCCACAATGCTTCTCCTGCTGATGCTGATGGGCAGCCATTGATCGCCGGATCTCACGCGGCGAATAGGTGGCAGCTATGTGCGAGGTGAGATCCACCGGAGCAGGCAACCGGCCAGACCGAAGTCTGCCCGCACACAGCCGCCATAAAGCAGGCAGCAGATTGAGCTGGCGCCAATTATCGTGGTGCTGGCGCCAGTTGCAAGCTATCCGGGGATCTCACTCCCGATCGCTGATTCGCAGCGACGGGAAAAGACTAGAGATCGCACGTCCGACGGACAACCTGAAAACCTTGTGGGAAGGTTCTGGTCATTGGGTACCGGATTTAAACAATCTCTAGTTCTCGAGAGCATGGATGGGCCTCATCGCGAGCAGGCTCACTCCTACAGTTGTGATCGGGTCATTCAGTGAGAAACGGGTCGGCTGACAGGCCGCCTTCGCGAGCAGGCTCGCTCCCACAGGTTGATCGGGTGCATTCAGTGCAAAACAGGTCGGCTGCCCGCGGCGAAGCCGCCCCACTCAACAATGAGCGCAAGCTCGAGTGCTTTTGATCTTGATCCACCGGCGACGTCGGAAGGCTGAGTGGAGGGATTGATCCGGGGGTGGGA